>NZ_VBVZ01000475.1 GCF_005863185.1 Pseudomonas edaphica | reverse complement strand
GACCATAGAGCATTGGAACCACCTGATCCCATCCCGAACTCAGTAGTGAAACGATGCATCGCCGATGGTAGTGTGGGGTTTCCCCATGTGAGAGTAGGTCATCGTCAAGATTAAATTCCGAAACCCCATTTGCGAAAGCAGATGGGGTTTTGTTTTGGGCGGTCGAAAACCCAAACCGGTCCAAAGCTGCCGACAAATTTGCACAGTTATTTCTGAACCAGACCATTAGAATAGGCACCTAACCTTTTTAGAGTTCGAGCCCTATCTATGCCCGATCCGGTTGATACCGTCGAGGTGTCGCAGTTACCACTTGAGGATCTGGTGGCATGCCATGAGTGCGACTTGCTGATGCGCAAACCCGCACTCGCCCTCGGTGAAAAAGCCCAATGCCCACGTTGCGGTTACGAACTTTACGCTCACCGCCACAACGTGGTTGAGCGAAGCCTCGCTTTGGTGCTGGCTGCACTGTTGCTGTACATCCCCGCGAACTTTTTACCCATCATGCAGCTCAATCTTCTCGGGCAGTCTTCGCAGGACACCGTATGGAGCGGCGTGGTAGGTCTGTTCGATACCGGCATGCAAGGTGTCGCAGCCGTGGTGTTCCTGTGCAGCATGGGCATTCCCCTGCTCAAGCTGCTCTGCCAATTGGCGGTGTTGGTCAGTATCCGTTGGAACATCGGCCGCAGTTATGGGCTGTTGCTTTACCGCATTTACCATCACCTGAAGGATTGGGGAATGTTGGAGGTTTACCTGATGGGCGTGCTGGTCGCGATCGTCAAGCTCGCGGACATGGCCTCCATCACCATTGGCCTGGGGCTTGTCTGCTTCGTCAGCCTATTAGTGGTTCAAGTACTGCTGGAGGTGGTGATGTCGCCCCACCAGATCTGGCAAGCGCTTTCAGGAGAGGATGATCATGCGGGCGATTGATGCGGGCATTCTGATTTGTACCGAATGCCACGAGCTGAACAAGCAAGAGGCGGATACCGATGAGCAGCTGTGCACCCGTTGCGGTGCGCTGATCCATGCGCGTCGCCCCAACATCCTTGTGCGTACCTGGGCGTTGCTGATCACTGCAGCGATCCTGTATATCCCGGCCAATCTTTTGCCAATCATGACCATCAACTCTCTCGGCCAGGGTGATCCCAGTACGATCATGGCGGGCGTGATTCAGCTGGTGCAGCACGGAATGTTCCCCATCGCTGCGGTGGTGTTTATCGCCAGTATTCTGGTGCCGACGTTCAAGCTGGTGGGCATTGGCTTATTGCTGTTCTCGGTGCAACGTCACCAACCGTTGTCCGCACAACAACGCATTATCATGTACCGCTTTATCGAATTCATTGGCCGCTGGTCCATGCTGGATATCTTCGTGATCGCCATCCTGGTGGCGGTTGTTAACTTTGGGCGACTTGCCAGTGTCGAGGCCAACCTTGGTGCTGCAGCGTTCGCCAGTGTGGTGATCTTGACGATGCTTGCCGCAGTAACTTTTGATCCCCGACTGATTTGGGATAACACGGAGTCGGACGACGACCATGAGTGATTTGCCTAAAGCTAAAACCCGCCCGGCCTCTAACTGGTCGGCCATTTGGGTGCTTCCCCTGATTGCGCTGATCATCGGCGGCTGGCTGGGATGGCGTGCCTATTCCCAACAGGGCATCGAGATCCAGGTGCGCTTTGAAAGTGGCGAGGGCATCCAGGTCAACAAAACCGAAGTGGTCTACAAAGGCATGACGGTGGGCAAGGTCAAAGCCTTGGCCCTGGATGACGAAGGCAGCAATCGCGGGGTGATCGCCACCATCGAGATGAACAAGGACGTCGAGCAATACCTCAAGACCAACACACGCTTCTGGCTGGTAAAGCCCAGCGTCAGCCTCGCCGGTATCACCGGCCTGGAAACCCTGGTCTCGGGTAACTACATTGCCGCCAGCCCTGGCGATGGCGAGCCCACGCGCAAATTCAAGGCGCTCTCCGAAGAGCCGCCGTTATCTGACGCCAAGCCTGGCCTGCACCTGACCCTTAAAGCCGATCGCCTCGGCTCACTGAACCGCGGCAGCCCGGTGTTCTACAAACAGATTCAGGTTGGCCAGGTCAAAAGCTACCTGCTGTCCGAGGACCAGAGCACCGTCGAGATCAAGGTTTATATCGAGCCGACTTACGCCAGCCTGGTGCGCAAACACACGCGTTTCTGGAACGCCAGCGGCATCAGCATCGACGCTAACCTGTCCGGCGTAAAAGTGCGTAGCGAATCGCTGTCCAGCATCGTCGCCGGCGGTATCGCATTCGCCACCCCTGAAAATCGCAAGGACAGCCCGCCGACCGATCCGAGCCTGCCTTTCCGTCTTTATGAGGATTTCGACGCCGCCGCCGCCGGCATCAAGGTCAAGGTAAAGCTCACCGACTTCGAAGGCCTGCAGGCCGGGCGCACCCCGGTCATGTACAAGGGCATCCAGGTCGGCAGCCTGAAAACCCTGAAGATTGACCCGGACCTTTCCAGCGCCCATGCCGAGCTGACCCTCGACCCGCTCGCCGAAGACTACCTGGTGCAAGACACCCAGTTCTGGGTGGTCAAGCCGTCCATTTCCCTGGCCGGCATCACCGGCCTGGAGGCGTTGGTAAAAGGTAACTACATTGCCATCCGCCCCGGCGACAAAGGCAGCGCACCGCAACGTGAGTACGTCGCCCGCGCCAAGGCGCCCCCACTGGATCTACGCTCCCCCGGCCTGCACATGGTGCTCTTCACCGACAACCTAGGCTCCCTGGATGTTGGCAGCCCGATCCTCTACAAACAGGTCAAGGTCGGTTCGGTGCAGAGCTACCAGTTCTCGCGCAAGAACAAGCAACTGGTGATCGGCGTCCACATCGAGAAGGAATACGAAAACCTGGTCAACGGTTCAACGCGTTTCTGGAACGCCAGCGGCGTCACCTTGACTGGCGGCCTCACCGGCGGCATCCAGGTGAAGAGTGAATCCCTGGCCAGTCTGATGGCTGGCGGTATCGCCTTCGAAACCCCGGAACAGAATGTACCGTTGAAAAAACGTATCCCGCGTTTCCGCCTGTTTGCCGATCGCGACGCGGCCAACCAGCACGGGACCCTGGTGACCATCAAGGTTGATCGCGCCGACGGCCTGCGCCCCGGCACGCCCGTACGCTTCAAAGGCCTCGACGTGGGCAAGATCGAGAACGTCGACCTCAGCGCCGACATGCAGTCGGTACTGCTCAGCGCCCGGATCACCCAAGTGGCTGATCGCATCGCGCGCAGCGGCAGCCAGTTCTGGGTGGTCAAGCCTGAGCTGGGCCTGATGAAAACCGCAAACCTGGAGACTCTGGTCACCGGCCAATACATCGAAGTGCAGCCCGCCGTGAAAAACGCCGGGCCGCAAAAGAGCTTCGTCGCCTTGGACAAGCCACCAGAGGCTGTTCACCAGCAAGAAGGCCTGAGCCTGGTCCTCAGCGCCGCACGCCGTGGTTCGCTGAAGGAAGGCGTGCCCGTCACTTACCGTGAAGTCACTGTAGGCAAAGTCACCGGCTACGAATTGGGCCAGACCGCCGACCGGGTGCTGATCCACATTTTGATCGAACCTAAATACGCACCACTGGTGCGCAGTGGCAGCCGCTTCTGGAATAGCAGTGGGTTTGGTTTGGACTTCGGCTTGTTCAAGGGGGCGACGGTGCGCACGGAATCTCTGGAGACGTTGGTGGCCGGTGGTATCGCCTTTGCCACGCCGGATGGCGAGCGCATGGGCAATGCGGCGCGACCGCAGCAGACGTTCCCGTTGTTTGATAAGTTTGAGGATGAGTGGCTGACCTGGGCGCCTAAGATTCCATTGGGCAAGTAGACCGCGGCGCGGCCATCGCGGGCAAGCCCGGCTCCCACATTGGAATGCATACCTCCTGTGGGAGCCGGGCCTGCCCGCGATGAGGCCCTCAACATCACTGCAAAACCCCAGCCCATAAAAAAGGCCGCGATCCATACAGATCGCGGCCTTTTTACATTTCAGCGCAGTGGCTTAAACCTCATCCAACTCCGGCTCATCCGCCTGCACATTCACCGTCGCCTTCACCACATCATGACGACGGATGTACTTCCAGTCCGCCTCATCAATGTAGATACCATTCGGCCCGCTGCCGCCTTCCAGGTCGATCGCCACTTGGGCGGACACCTGCGGCTTCACACTGGCCAAAATCGGCACAAAGCCCAGCTGCAAACTGGTTTCCAGCAACGCCGCCTGGTTCTTCTCATCGATGTCCGCTGCCTCATCGAGGTAGTACGGTAAACGCACGCGCCCGGCCTGGTCACGGTCCATCAAGTGCAGCAACAAGTACATGTTGGTCAGCGCCTTGATGGTCATGGTGGTGCCGTTGGACGCCGCGCCGTCGATGTCGGTGTGAATCACCGGCTGGCCATGCACCTTGGTGATTTCAAATGCCAGCTCGAACAAGTCCTTGAGGCCCAACTGGTTATGGTTGGCGGCCACAAGACGGGCCAGGTATTCCTTGGCCTCTTCGTTCTTGTTGTCCTGCTCGGCGCTCTGGCTCAGGTCGAACACCGACAGGGTTTCGCCTTCTTCATACTGACCGGCACTGTGGATGATCTGGTCGATATGCTTGAGGGCTTCCTTGTTCGGCGCCAGCACGATGCGGAAGCTTTGCAGGTTGGACACCTGACGCTTGTTGATCTCGCGGTTGAACAAGGCTAACTGGTGCTCAAGGCTGTCGTAGTCGCTGCGGATATTGCGCAAGGTCCGCGCAATATCGGTGACGGCTGCACGGCGCGCCTTGCCTAGGGTCAGGGCTTCATCGGTGCGGTGCGCATAAGCGTTGATCAGCAATTGCAGACGACGCTCTACGTCATCCTCGCTGTCGAACTTGGCCACGCCCTTGAGGCGCACCTGTGCATACAGCGCCTCAATCTGGCCATCAGCGCGCAGCAAACCTTGCCAGCTGTCCTGATAGTCATTGAGC
>NZ_VBVZ01000474.1 GCF_005863185.1 Pseudomonas edaphica | reverse complement strand
GTTACGCGGCTATGCGCATGACACTCAACCGCCCGATGACTGGCAGCTTCCCGAGCAACCCGAAAACCGGCGCCGTCACCCGTATCAGCAACCCCGACACCTTTGCCGCAAACGGCGTGTAATACCCCCACCCCAACGCCAGCAACGCCAGCAGCACTCCGCCGATGTAGTCGTCCTGGCCCCAATGTGCGCCCGCCACCAGCCGCGGCATCATGAACAACAATGCCAAGCCCCAGATCACCACTACTTGGGTGAAACGCTGGGCAAACACCGTCATGAACATGCCCCAGATCAGCAGCACCGACGCATGATCGCCCGGGAAGCTCTGGCTGGAACGATCCTTCAGCTCCCAGGTTTTCTCCAGGCCCGGGAAATAATCGCTCATATGAATCGCGCCGCTGATCACCATCGACGGGCTGTTGTGCTGCCAGCCCATTTGCGCCGTGAGCTTGGAAAACAGCATACGGATAAACAGCAACAGCAGCAGAATGCTGAGGAAACCGAAGAATGCCTGTCGCACCTGAATGGCCTTGAACACCCAGTCGCCGCGAATCAGCAGTGCCAGCAAAATCACCCCAACCACGGCATCAAACGGTCGCAAACTGGCCACCGCCCACACATGCAACCATGTCGAATTGCTTGCCAATGGGTCATTAAGCAGATGAAACAGCCATTCGTCGAAAACCACACACAGCATCTGTCCCGTGGGCCACAGCCAAAAACACAGCAGCCCGATAGCGACTAGATTGCAAAAGGCCCACCCCCGGAGGTTCCACCTGGCTTGGAACAAACCCGGATTGTTCATAAACTGTCCCTCTTCGCTCTGTAAAAACGCACCAAAAAGGTGCCAAAGCGTTTAATTCTATAAACCTTGTAACCAATTTGTCATCAATTCAGATACCCAGACCTATGACTGATCTACCGGATACCGACTTCACCCAACGCTTCATCTTCGATGAGAACGACGCCCGCGGCGAACTGGTCTCGCTGGAGCGCAGCTATGCCGAAGTCCTTGCCAAGCACCCCTATCCGGAGCCGGTTGCGCAGCTGCTCGGTGAGCTGATGGCGGCGGCCTCGCTGCTGGTAGGCACCATGAAGTTCGATGGTTTGCTGATCTTGCAGGCCCGTTCCGAAGGCCCGGTGCCGATGTTGATGATCGAGTGCTCGAGCGAGCGCGAAATCCGTGGCCTGGCCCGTTACGAAGCGGACCAGATCGCCCCGGACGCGACCTTGTCAGACCTGATGGCCAATGGCGTGCTGGCGATCACCGTCGACCCGACCGAAGGCCAGCGTTACCAGGGCATCGTCGACCTCGACGGCGAAACCCTATCGGACTGCTTTACCAACTATTTCGTGATGTCCCAGCAGGTCGGCACCAAATTCTGGCTCAACGCTGACGGCAAGCGCGCCCGTGGCCTGCTGCTTCAGCAATTGCCGGCTGACCGCATCAAGGACGACGATGAGCGCACCGACAGCTGGCGAAAACTGACCGCCCTGGCCGGCACCCTGACGGCTGAAGAACTGCTGGGCCTGGATAACGAAACCATCCTGCATCGCCTTTACCACGAAGAAGCCGTGCGCCTGTTCGACGCCCAGGGCCTGCGCTTCCGTTGCAGTTGTTCACGTGAGCGCTCGGCCAACGCCTTGGTTAGCCTGGGCCTTGAAGATGCGCAGCAATTGGTGGTGGAACATGGCGGCAATATCGAGATCGACTGCCAATTCTGCAACCAGCGCTACCTGTTCGATGCGGCCGATGTAGCCCAATTATTCGCCGGCGCAGGCATCGACACCCCCTCCGACACCCGCCACTAAAACGTTTAAGCACAGGTAAATCACCTGACAAACGCCGGATTAGCGCAGTTCTGACGGGAGGACCCTACTCTTTTTGGGCTTTTCTGGCATAATCCGGCCCACTTTTTTCGCGGTAGTAGTGCGCAACTTTCTACTACAAAACGTTTGGAGCACTCGGCCATAGGCCGACGGGGAACCTCATGACGCAAGCCAATAACGCCGTATACACCGATCTGAGTGTTGACGATCTGGTCAAAGAAGCCCTGCAGCGCGGTGAAGGCGTGCTTGCCGATACTGGCGCGCTGGTCGTAGAAACCGGTCACCGCACCGGTCGTTCGCCGGTTGACCGTTTCATCGTTGAAGAGCCTTCCACCCAGGACGCAATTGCCTGGGGCCCGATCAACCGCAAGTTCCCGGCCGACAAGTTCGATGCCCTGTGGGCTCGCGTCGAGGCATTCAACAACGCGCAAGAGCATTTCGTTTCCCATGTTCACGTAGGGGCTGCAGAAGACCACTACCTGGCCGTGAAAATGACCACCCAGACTGCCTGGCAGAACCTGTTCGGTCGTTGCCTGTTCATCAACCCGGCCCAGTACAACCCAGCCGGCCGTGATGAGTGGCAAGTGCTTAACGTCGCCAACTTCGAATGCGTGCCAGAGCGTGACGGCACCAACTCCGATGGTTGCGTGATCCTCAATTTCGCCCAGAAAAAAGTGCTGATCGCCGGCATGCGTTACGCCGGTGAAATGAAAAAAGCCATGTTCTCGGTGCAGAACTTCCTGCTGCCGGCCGCCGACGTGCTGCCAATGCACTGCGCCGCCAACATCGGCGAAGCCGGCGACGTGACTCTGTTCTTCGGTCTGTCGGGCACCGGTAAAACCACCCTGTCGGCTGACGAAAGCCGTTACCTGATCGGTGACGATGAACACGGCTGGGGCGAAGGCGTGGTGTTCAACATCGAAGGCGGTTGCTATGCCAAGTGCATCGACCTCTCCGAGAAGAACGAGCCGGTAATCTGGAAAGCCATCAAGCACGGCACCGTGCTTGAAAACGTGGTGATCGACGATGCCAAGCACGCCGACTACACCAACGTCAGCCTGACCCAGAACAGCCGCGCCGCCTACCCGCTGGAGCACGTTGCCAAGCGTTCCGAGAAGAACCTGGGCGGCGAGCCAAACGCTGTGATCTTCCTGACCTGTGACCTGACCGGCGTACTGCCGCCCGTCTCGATCCTCAGCGAAGAACAAGCGGCCTACCACTTCCTGTCCGGCTACACCGCTTTGGTGGGCTCGACCGAAATGGGTTCGGGCAGCGGCATCAAGTCGACCTTCTCCACCTGCTTCGGCGCGCCGTTCTTCCCACGCCCAGCCGGTGAGTATGCAGAACTGCTGATCAAGCGTGTGCGCGGCTTCGGCTCCAAGGTTTACCTGGTCAACACCGGCTGGACCGGCGGCGGCTACGGCGTCGGCAAGCGCTTCAACATCCCGACCACTCGCGGCGTGATCGCAGCGATCCAGAGCGGCGCGTTGATCGGTGCACAAACCGAACACCTCGACACCATCAACCTCGACGTGCCTTTGGCCGTACCGGGCGTTGATACCGGCCTGTTGAACCCGCGTAACACCTGGGCTGACAAGGCTGCCTACGACGAAGCGGCGAAAGCGCTGGCTGGTCTGTTCATCGAGAACTTCAAGAAGTTTGAAGTGAGCGATGCGATCAAGGCGGCCGGGCCTAAGTTGTAAGGTTCGGTTGTTGTGAAAAAGCCGCCCTCCGGGGCGGCTTTTTTGTGGGCGACAGGTTAGATGGCGATATGCAAAACCACGGCGCCGACCAGCACTAATGCAACGCCCAGCACCTGCACCGCCGACAACCGCTCCTTGAAAAACACATACCCCAGAATCGCCGCAATCCCGCCGGACAATGTACTGATCACCGTCACCACCGAAACCGAGCCCGCCATCGCGCCCCAGGAAAACGCCGAGAACCCGCCGAGGTTCATCAGGCTCGCACCGGTCAAGGTTGCGCAGTTTTTCAACGGCGGGATCTTCAGGCCGTCCTTGATCTTCAGCACCATCACCACCAGCACGCACAGGCCCACCAGGTAACCCAGCCACAACATGGTGATCGGCCCCAGCGCCGGCAGCGTGTAGCGACCTTGCAACCAGAAGCTGGTGCCGTACAGCAAGGCGGCGAGCATGGCGTAGGCGATGGACTGGCGCGGGTTGTTGTGGGGCGTGCCGTTGTCCTTGTGGATGCTGGACAGGATCACGCCGATTACGCACAGGCCGATGCAGCCGAGTTGGATCAGGTTGATGTGTTCGCCACTGGCCCAGGACAGCAGGGTGGTCACTACGCCGTAAGACGTTACCAAAGGCGCAACGATGGCGGCTTTGCCCAGGGCGAAGGCCTTGGACAGCGCCAGCGCGCCGGAGACGGTGAGCAGGGCGGCGGTGATGCCCAGGAGCCAGACGCTCAATGGGGCATTCAGAGATTTGAACAGGAAGGCCGGGAAGATCACCAGCAACAGCGTCATGATCAAAAAGCCAAGGGCTTGGCCGAAATACACCGCGCGTTTAACGCCCACGGCTCGGGCGTTGAGGCCCACGAGAAAGTCCGTGCCGCCCCAGAGCAGGGCGGCCAGCAGGCCCATTATTACGTCCATGTAAGGTCCTTGTTGTTGTGTCAGCAACTTCAGTGTGGGAGCCGGGCTTGTCGAATCGTCGCACCGCCGCGATGCAGGCGACTCGGTCTGTCAGTAATACCGAGGTGATGCCATCGCAGGCAAGCCAGCTCCCACACCGGTATTCGGTGGTCTTGGGATCAGCTCAAGTTTTCCAGGGTTTGCGTATCCCAACTATGGGTCTTGATCGCCAGGTAGAGCATGCCGATGGTCAGCGGCACCTTATCGCCCCGGCCCTTGGCGCGGCGCTTGAGGAACACATCGAACACCGGCGGTTTGAAGTAACGATAAGCATCGTAGTCGCCCAAGTCGAGGGCAAACTCTTGCTCCATCGCTTCCATCAATTGCTTGGCCTCGGCGCCGTCGCAGCCGAGCTCGAGGTTGATCGAGGTTTCGAGGCGCAGGGTCTTGTGCTTCGGCAGGCCGATTTCTTCGTGCAACAGTTGCAGAAGCTGCTGCATCACGGGGTCTTCGGGGAAGTTGGGGGCCAGGTTCATGG
>NZ_VBVZ01000473.1 GCF_005863185.1 Pseudomonas edaphica | reverse complement strand
GACTACCCGTATGTCACCGACACCGAAGGCTATTCAGGCCTGGTGGTGCACGGCCCGCTGATCGCTACCTTGAGCCTGCGCGCGTTTTGCCGCGCCCATCCCGACGCGACCCTGCGCCGTTTTGCCTATCGCGGTGTTCGCCCACTGATTGCACCGCAGCCATTTGTGGTCGGTGGGCGCGTGACCGAAACCGGTGTGGCGCAGTTGTGGGCGGGCGACGCCGGTGGCCTGGCGCAGACCGCTCAGGTCCACTTCGAATAATCCAGGAACAACAGGCGGAGAGCCGTTAATGAACCCCAATGACAACGAAGAACTCAATGCCATCCGTGAAGGCGTGCGCGCCTTGTGCGCCGAGTTCGACGCGGCGTACTGGCGCAGGATCGACGAACAAAAAGGCTTCCCCGAAACCTTTGTCAAAGCCCTGACCGACGCCGGCTGGCTGTCGGCGATGATCCCTGAAGAATACGGCGGCTCTGGCCTGGGCCTGGCCGAAGCCTCGGTGATCCTCGAAGAAGTCAACCGTTGCGGTGGTAACTCCGGCACCGTGCACGGCCAGATGTACAACATGTTCACCTTGCTGCGCCACGGCAGCGAAGCGCAAAAAAGCTTCTACCTGCCCAAGCTCGCCAGCGGCGAATTGCGCCTGCAATCGATGGGTGTGACCGAGCCCACCACCGGCACCGACACCACCAAAATCAAAACCACGGCGATCAAGCGTGGTGACAAATATGTGATCAATGGCCAGAAGGTCTGGATCTCGCGCATCCAGCATTCCGACTTGATGATTCTGCTGGCGCGCACCACGCCGCTGGCCGAGGTGAAGAAGAAGTCTGAAGGCATGTCGATCTTCCTCGTCGACCTGCGCGAAGCCATCGGCAACGGCCTGACCGTGCAGCCCATCGCCAATATGGTCAACCACGAAACCAACGAACTGTTTTTCGACAACCTGGAGCTACCCCTCGACAGCCTGATCGGCGAGGAGGGCAAAGGCTTTAAATACATCCTCGACGGCCTCAACGCCGAACGCACCCTGATCGCCGCCGAGTGCATCGGCGACGGTCGCTGGTTTATCGAAAAGGCCAGTGCCTACGCCCGCGACCGCGTGGTGTTTGGCCGCCCGATCGGGCAGAACCAGGGTGTGCAGTTCCCGATTCCCGAGGCGCATATCGAAATCGAAGCGGCGGACCTGATGCGCTGGCGTGCCTGCGAAGAATACGACAGCGGCAAGAATGCCGGGGCCAGCGCCAACATGGCCAAGTACCTGGCTGCCAAGGCGTCCTGGGAAGCGGCCAACGCCTGCCTGCAAACCCACGGCGGTTTCGGCTTTGCCTGTGAGTACGACGTAGAGCGCAAATTCCGCGAAACACGCCTGTACCAGGTTGCGCCGATCTCCACCAACCTGATCCTGTCCTACGTGGCCGAGCACCTGCTCGAACTGCCACGCAGTTTCTGAGGGCCTGAGCATGAGCCATACCCAAACGCTGTGCCGGTTCCTTGCGGACCTGAACTACGAACAATTGCCGGAAAAGGTACTGGCACGCACCGAAGATCTGTATCTGGATTGGTTGGCCTCGGCGCTGGCAAGCAAGGGCGCGCACCCGATCCCGTTGTTTGAACGCTATGCACAAAAAATGGGACCCCACAGCGGTCCCGCCCAGGTGATCGTCAATGGCAGCACCACCAGCGCGTATTTTGCGGCGCTGGTGAACGCCGCATCCTCACACCTGGTGGAGCAGGATGACCTGCACAACAGCTCGGTGCTGCACCCCGCGACCGTGGTGTTTCCGGCCGCGCTGGCTGCCGCCCAGGACCTCGGCAAATCCGGCCGTGAATTGCTGCTGGCCTCGGTGGCCGGTTATGAAGCCGGAATTCGCATCGGCGAATTCATGGGCCGGTCCCACTACCGCATCTTCCACACCACAGCCACCGTCGGCACCCTGGCGGCGGCGGTTGCCGTGGGCAAACTGCTGGACTTTAACCAGGAACAGTTCATCAACCTGCTCGGCAGCGCCGGCACCCAGGCCGCCGGGCTGTGGGAGTTTTTGCGCGATGCCGCCGACTCCAAGCAACTGCACACCGCCAAGGCGGCGGCGGATGGCTTGCTCGCGGCGTATTTGACGGCGGACGGGCTCACCGGCGCACGCAATATTCTGGAAGGCGATCAAGGCTTGGCAGCAGGCATGTCCAGTGATGCCGAGCCTCGCAAGTTATCGGCCGACCTTGGCAGCCGCTGGGCGCTGCTGGAAACCTCCTTCAAGTTCTACGCCTCGTGCCGTCACACCCATCCGGCCGCCGATGCGCTGCTGGATCTGATGCAGCGCGAAGGGCTGTGCGCTGCAGATATCGCCACGGTTGAAACGCGTGTCCATCAAGGTGCCATCGACGTGCTGGGCCGCGTGACCACGCCTGCCACTGTGCACCAGGCCAAATTCTCCATGGGCACCGTGCTCGGCCTGATCGCCGTGCACGGTAAAGCCGGGCTCACCGAGTTCCACGAACGAGCGCTGACCGACCCCGCCGTCTCGGCTTTCCGCGACAAGGTCAGCATGACCCTCGACGCAGAAGTTGACGGCGCCTACCCGCAGCGCTGGCTGGGCCGCGTCACCGTCACCTCGCTCGATGGCCGCACGCTGCAAGGCGCCATCGATGAACCCAAGGGCGACCCTGGTAACACCCTGAGTCGGGTGGAGCTCGCGGATAAATTCAGGCGCCTTACCCAATTCAGCGGCGCGCACACACCCGCGCAGGCCAATGCACTGATCGAGAAGGTCTGGCACCTGCGCAGTGCAGCGTCCATGGCCCACTGGCTTTGAGGAAGCGTCATGACTAATCAACGACCGCTGGACGGCATCACCGTGATCAGCCTGGAACACGCGATTGCTGCGCCATTCTGTACCCGCCAGTTGGCGGACCTCGGCGCCCGTGTGATCAAGATCGAACGCCCCGGCGCCGGTGACTTTGCCCGTGGCTATGACGAGCGCGTGCGCGGCCTGGCCTCGCACTTTGTGTGGACCAACCGCTCCAAGGAAAGCCTGACCCTGGACCTCAAGCAGGACGAGGCCGGCGACATCCTCCAACGCCTGCTGGCGGATGCCGACGTGCTGGTGCAGAACCTTGCACCCGGCGCGGCGGCGCGCATGGGCCTGTCGTTTGAAGCGCTGCATGAGCGCTTTCCACGGCTCATCGTCTGCGATATTTCCGGCTATGGCGAAGGCGGGCCTTACGAGAAAAAGAAAGCGTATGACCTGCTGATCCAAAGCGAGGGCGGTTTTTTATCGGTAACCGGTGGCCCAGGTGAAGATCAGATGGCCAAGGCCGGTTGCTCGATCGCCGATATTTCCGCCGGCATGTACGCCTACAGTGGCATCCTCTCGGCCCTGCTGTTGCGCGGCAAGACGGGGCAGGGCAGCCGCATCGATGTGAGCATGCTCGAAAGCCTGGTGGAGTGGATGGGCTACCCGATGTATTACGCCTTCGACGGCGCGCCCCAGCCACCACGGGCCGGGGCGGCGCATTCGACGATCTACCCGTATGGGCCGTTTCCCACCGGCGACGGCGGCACGGTGATGCTCGGCTTGCAAAACGAACGCGAATGGGCGGCGTTCTGCGACAAAGTACTGCTCACGCCTGAACTGGCTACCGATGAACGTTTCTCGGCCAACTTCAAGCGCTCGGCCAACCGTGACGTGCTACGCCAGATCATCGTTGACAGCTTCGCGCAGTTGGACGCTGAAGCCGTGATCCAACGCCTGGAAAACGCGCAGATCGCCAGCGCCAGGGTCAACGACATGCAAGGCGTGTGGGACCACCCGCAGCTCAAGGCGCGAGACAGCTGGCGTGAAGTCCAGAGCCCGGCCGGGCCGCTGCCGTCGTTGTTGCCGCCGGCGCGTAATGCTGCGTTTACCCCGCGCATGGACGGCGTTCCCGCCTTGGGCCAGCACAGCCAGGGCATCCTCGATCAGCTTGGGTTTTCGGCGCAAACCATCGACGGCCTGCGCGCACGCGGCGTTATCTAATAAGGAATTCAAGTGATGCCAAAGCCTATAGTTCGTTCGGCCTTGTTTGTGCCCGGCAGCCGCCCGGAGCGGTTTTCCAAAGCGCTGGCCAGTGGCGCCGATGCGGTGATTGTGGATTTTGAAGACGCGGTTGAAGAACCCCTCAAGCGCCAGGCGCGGGATAACCTCGGGGTGTTCTTGCAAGCGCATCCAGAGGCTCAGGTGTGGGTGCGCATCAACGCGCCGGAGCATGCCGAGCATTTTGAGGATGTAGCGTTCTGTAAAGCCCATGCCAATGTGACGGGTGTGCTGCTGCCCAAGGTAGAGAGCGCCGCCCAGGTGGCCGTGGTGGCGGCTGCCGGCAAGGTGATATGGCCGATTATCGAAAGCGCCAGGGGCTTGCTGGCGGTGGCTGAGATTGCCCACGCGCCGCAGGTTGAGCGCCTGTCCTTTGGCGGCCTGGACCTGGCGCTGGACTTGAACCTGAGCAGCGGTTCCGCGGCTGCGCAGTTTGCGTTGGATCAGGCACGCCTGGCGCTGATTGTGCATTCCCGTGCTGCTGGCTTGGTGGCGCCACTGGACGGCGTGCACCCGGCCATCGACGACCCTGAAGGCCTGCGCCGTTCGATCCGGCATGCCTATGAAATGGGCTTTGCCGGGGCGCTGTGCATCCATCCCAAGCAGGTGGCAGTGATTCATGCCGCACTGGCGCCCAGTGCCGAAGACCTGGCCTGGGCCAAACGCGTGGTAGAGGCGGGTGCCCATGGGGCCGGGGCTTATCAGATTGATGGGCAGATGGTGGATGCGCCGGTGTTGCTGCGCGCACAAAGGCTCCTGGCCGGCCAACTCTGACTGACACAACCTGGAGCAAAATGTGGGAGCTGGCTTGCCTGCGATAGCGGTGGACCCGCCCATGAATCGACTGCCTGACACACCGCCATCGCAGGCAAGCCAGCTCCCACACTGGATTTTCAT
>NZ_VBVZ01000472.1 GCF_005863185.1 Pseudomonas edaphica | reverse complement strand
ACTCGTAACCACGGTCGATGTGGTAGATGCGGTCGATCAAGGTGTCGCCGTCGGCGCACAACGCCGAAATCACCAGGCTGGCCGAGGCACGCAGGTCGGTCGCCATCACTGGCGCGCCCTTGAGCTTGTCGATGCCGGTAACGATGGCGGTGTTGCCTTCGACCTGGATCTTGGCGCCCATGCGGTGCAGTTCATACACGTGCATGAAGCGGTTTTCGAAGATGGTCTCGATCACGGCGCCTGTGCCTTCGGCAATCGCGTTCAAGGAAATGAACTGCGCCTGCATGTCGGTCGGGAACGCCGGGTAAGGAGCCGTACGCACGTTTACGGCTTTTGGCCGCTTGCCGTGCATGTTCAGCTCGATCCAGTCTTCACCGGTAGTGATTTCAGCACCGGCTTCCTTGAGTTTTTCCAGCCCGGCTTCCAGGATGGTCGGATCGGTGTCCTTGACCTTGACGCGGCCACCGGTAACGGCAGCGGCAACCAGGTAGGTGCCGGTCTCGATACGGTCCGGCATCACTTTGTAGGTGGCCGAGTGCAGACGCTTCACACCGTCGATAGTGATGGTGTCGGTGCCGGCGCCGGTGATGTTGGCACCCATGGCGATCAGGAAGTTGGCCAGGTCGACTACTTCAGGCTCGCGCGCTGCGTTTTGCAGCACACTGCGACCGTTCGCCAGGGCGGCAGCCATCATGATGTTCTCGGTACCGGTGACGCTGACGGTATCAAAGAAGAAGTTGGCACCGCGCAAACCGCCTTCCGGCGCCTTGGCCTTGATGTAGCCACCTTCTACGTCAATGACCGCGCCCATGGCTTCAAGGCCACGGATGTGCAGGTCGACAGGGCGCGAACCAATCGCGCAACCGCCAGGCAGTGCTACTTCAGCTTCGCCGAAACGGGCAACCATCGGGCCCAGCACCAGGATCGAGGCACGCATGGTTTTCACCAGTTCGTACGGAGCGATCAGGGTCTTGATGGTGCGCGGGTCGATTTCGACAGACAGCTTCTCGTCGATCACCGGCTCAATACCCATGCGACCGAACAGCTCGATCATGGTGGTAATGTCGTGCAGGTGCGGCAGGTTGGCCACAGTTACCGGGCCATCGCACAGCAGGGTCGCTGCCAGGATCGGCAAGGCGGAGTTTTTTGCACCGGAAATGCGGATCTCGCCATCGAGGCGGGCACCACCGGTAATAATCAATTTATCCATAAGAAGCTCGACGCCTTGGGGGCTCAGGTACGCTCGGCCCAGGCCGCGCGGCTGAAACATTTCATAGTAACCGCGTGGATGCTGCCATCGGTGATCCACGGGTTCAAATGGGCATAGATCTGCTGTTGACGCTTGACCGGGCTCAATTTCGCCAGTTCATCGCTAATCACGTTCAGCTGGAAATTGCAGCCTTCGCCTTCAACTTCTACGATCGTTTCCGGCAGCTTTCCTTCAAGGAAGCTTTTAACTTCTAGGGCCTGCATGCTCAACCTCTATCGGCGCCCAGTGCGCACGGGTCGCACATCATACAAAAAAGCCCCGCGCCTGCGAACCCCGCATAGCAGGACTCTGACGGGGGGCTTCTTTAATAATGTGTATTAAGGATGCGCCAACAGTTCGGTAATACCGGAAACCTGAGCGATTTCACGCATGTCTTCGGGCATTGAGCGGATGCTGACCGGCTTCCTGGCGGCTTGCGCATCACGCATGAAGCACAGCAACAACGACAAGCCGACGCTGCTGGACTTGGTCACCGCCGAGCAATCAAGCACCAACGCAGGTGCGTTACTGCTGTTGATCAGCGCCTGACCCTGCTTGCGCAGGTCAGGCCCGGTGCGGTAATCCAGCACGCCACTGAGGAACAACTCGCCGGCGTCACCCAAACGAACAGCCGACTCGGTCATTGCGCAGGCTTCCCGGCTTGTTTGTCGGTTTCTTCCTTGGCTTTGGCGACTTCACCGGCCCAACCATTGATGGTTTTGTCCAGGTTATTGCCATTACGCTGCATCGCATCAGCGAACTGATCGCGGAACAGCTTGCCGATGTTGATGCCGTTGATGATCACGTTGCGCAGTTTCCACTCGCCGTTGACCTTCTCCAGCGTGTACTGCACAGGGTAGATGGCGCCGTTGTTGCCTTTGACGCTCATGTTAACGCTGGTGCGATCACCCGACTCATCCCCGGCTGGGGCGACGGTAATACCTTGGTTGTTGTACTCCAGCAGGGCGTTGCCGTAGAACTGGAACAGGCCCTTCTTGAAGTTTTCCTGGAATGTTTGCATTTGCGCAGGGGTAGCCTTGCGCGAATACTTGACCGTCATGATGCTACGGGAAATGCCTTCGGCATCGACCACCGGGCCCACAATGGTATTCAGTGCTTCGTAAAACCTGGTCGGGTCTTGCTTGTACTGCTCTTTGTTGGCAGTCAGGTCAGCCAACATCTTGTTGGTGGTGTCCTGCACCAGATCGTGCGCAGAACCGCCGGCAGCGGCATTAGCCATCAGCGGCAGCGCTGCCAGCAGCACCAGCAGGCCACGTCGCAAGGTAGAGATCATGAACAGGTTCCTCATTTGGCGTCTTTATTGACCGTATTGAGCAGGAATTTACCGATCAAGTCTTCAAGCACCAGCGACGACTGTGTGTCGTGGATTGTCGAACCATCCTTGAGCAGGGCTGTTTCCCCACCCACGCTGATGCCGATGTACTTCTCGCCCAGCAGCCCAGCAGTGAGGATAGATGCAGTGGAGTCAGTCGGCAGATTATCTACCTTCTTGTCGACTTGCATGGTCACCCGGCCAGTGAAGCTGTCGCGATCCAGATCGATTGCCGTGACCTTGCCGATGGTTACACCGGCCATGGTCACTTTAGCTCTGACCGTCAAACCAGCAATATTGTCGAAGTACGCGTAAAGCTTATAAGTATCGGCGGTGGGGCTGGCCGAAAGGCCGCTGACTCGCAGGGCGAGCAACAGTAAAGCCAGGATGCCAGCCAGCAAGAAAAGGCCGACACCGATTTCCACAGTGCGGTTTTGCATCAGAAATCTCCAAACATCAAGGCGGTCAAAATGAAGTCAAGGCCCAGTACCGCCAGCGAGGCGTACACAACGGTCTTGGTGGTGGCGCGACTGATCCCTTCTGAAGTGGGCTCACAGTCATAGCCTTGGAATACGGCGATCCAGGTCACTACAAAGGCGAAAACGATGCTTT
Organism: Pseudomonas edaphica; assembly: GCF_005863185.1. GTDB lineage: Bacteria > Pseudomonadota > Gammaproteobacteria > Pseudomonadales > Pseudomonadaceae > Aquipseudomonas > Aquipseudomonas edaphica. The sequence continues at coordinate 1,804 of NZ_VBVZ01000472.1, read as the reverse complement.
TGATGATGCCATTGAGCACGTCGCCGCTGAAGGTCACGCTGTTTTGCATGTTGCCCCAGTAGGAGCCGTCATAGACGCCCAACCAGTCAACCGCCACCCACGAACCACCCCAGATGCCCACCACGCTGAAAATCATCGCCAGCAGCGGCAGGGATATGAAGCCGGCCCACAGGCGCGGGGCAACAATATATTTGAGCGGGTCCACGCCGATCATTTCCAGGCTGGACAACTGCTCGGTGGACTTCATGTTGCCGATTTCGGCGGTCAATGCAGAACCCGCACGGCCAGCGAACAGCAAAGCGGTGACCACCGGCCCCAGCTCACGCAGCAGCGTCAGGGCAACCATCTGCCCGACTGCCTGCTCCGAACCGTAGCTGGAGAGGATATTGAACCCCTGCAACGCCAGCACCATACCGATGAATATCCCGGACACCACGATGATGACCAGGGACATCACGCCCACCGAATGCAGCTGTCTCAACAACAGGCCAAAACCGCCGCCAATGCCGCCACGCCCGAGCAGCGCGTGAAACAGAAAAATTGTCGAACGCCCCAGGACCTCGACCAAGTCGATGCCGGAACGGCCGAAAAGGCGAACCTTCTCGAGTAAAGATGTCTTGCGCATCAGCGCTTCCCCAGAAGATCTGAGCGGTAGTCCGCTGCCGGAAAATGAAAAGGCACCGGGCCATCGGGATCGCCGGTCATGAATTGGCGAATGCGCGGGTTATCAGCGTTCATCAGTTCTTCAGGCGTACCCTGCCCCAGCACCTGGCCATCGCCGACCACATAAAGGTAGTCAGCAATGCTCGCGGTTTCGGCCAGGTCGTGGGAAACCACGATGCTGGTGATCCCCAACGCATCGTTGAGCAGGCGGATCAGGCGCACCAGCACGCCCATGGCGATCGGGTCCTGGCCTACGAACGGCTCGTCATACATAAGGATCTGCGGATCGAGAGCAATAGCCCGCGCCAGCGCAACACGACGTTTCATGCCACCGGACAACTCGTCGGGCATCAGGTCGATGGCACCGCGCAAGCCCACGGCTTGCAGTTTGAGCAGCACAATGTCACGAATCATTTCATCGGACAGCTGGGTATGCACCCGCAGCGGAAACGCTACGTTTTCGAAAACGTCGAGGTCGGTAAACAGGGCACCGCTCTGGAACAACACGCCCATATGCTTGCGCGCATCGAACAGATCGCTGCGCGACAGCGTCGGCAGGTTCTGGCCGTTGACCCACACTTCGCCGGCGCTGGGCCGCAATTGCATGCCCATCAGGCGCAACAAAGTGGTCTTGCCGCAACCGGAAGGCCCCATGATGCCCGTGACTTTGCCGCGGGGAATGCGAATATCGACGTTATTGAAGATGCTGCGCGAACCGCGCTTGAAGGTAAGACCCTTCAGCTCGACCGCGTAGGCGTTATCGGCACTCATCTAATCTCCTTGGGATGCAGCCTTTCACTCAGACACCATGCTTGCGACTTTCGTTTGCAACAGATGCACAAAAGTTAGCGGCATGGGGTGGGCCGACCGAACTGGCGGCGAACTATATCACTGCTGGTACAGAGCCCCCAAGGCCGGAACAGCGCTTGTTCAGATTCGGGACAGGGAAAACACGTGGTTGAGCATAAATCCCAGGCACCTGCAGAATAACTAGCGTGAGGGATTTGATCATTACCGCTATAATCGCCGACTTTTCGTCAGGCTATACGATTTCAGACATGAGCCAATCCAGCGACCTTATTCAATCCGCACAACGCACCATCCGCCTCGAGCTTGAAGCCGTAGAAGGTTTACTGGCCCA
>NZ_VBVZ01000471.1 GCF_005863185.1 Pseudomonas edaphica | reverse complement strand
GGTTGGCGCAGAGCCGCGGATGCTGGCGGGTGCTATCGGGCCGCCGCCGCTGACGCAAAGTCAATATGAGCGTGTGCAACGCGCATTTGTGCGCGAAAACCGCGAAGCCTCTGACATCCAATAACTTTCTGAACGCCTATCAACGCTTTCCTGAGTGTTTGTTGCCGGTAATGGCGAAAAGTCCTACGCGATACGCACACAAAGCTTCGATTACATGGGCTTTTCCCTAGCGTTGTTCAGGGGCCGACTTTCTATAGTCGCGGGGTTGGCGTATCGACCGTTTCTGGAAACAAGGTAATCAATGTCAGTAGATCAGGTACAGAGGTGAATATGACCCTCGCGAATGAAGAACTGGCAGCCTCGTGGTTTTTTGCCGGATGGACCTTGCATGTTGATGGCCGGTTAACGGGTGAGGGTGTGGATATTCAGCTGCCACCCAAGGAGTGGCAGGTGCTGCGGTTGCTGTTGGCATCCGGTGGTGTGCTGATGACCAAGGACCGTTTACTCGAGCAGGCCTGGTCCCGTGGCGAGGTTGCGGAAGAGTCGCTCACCCGTTGTATCTATGAATTGCGCAAGCACTTGAGAGAAGACAAAGGCTTTATCAAGACGATCTATGGCAGGGGGTATCGCTTTACCTGTGCTGTCACCGTTCGGCAACACACCCAACGGCTGCCCGGGCAGGCGTGTGTGCCTCGCATCTGTTCGGCCTGTGGCCAGGTGAACCATGATTAAGCGTTTGCGCAAAGGCTTGCTGCTGTGCCTGCTGATGGGCAGCTACCCGGCCTGGGCCAGTTGTTGGGAGGAAGTCGCCGGCCGGTATGACATTGAGCCGGAGCTGTTGAAAGCCATTGCTGTGGTGGAGTCGGGCGCACGCGCGGGCGCGATGAACCCGGGTAATAGCGATGGTTCGCGAGACATTGGCCTGATGCAGATCAACAGCATGCACTTGCCTCGTCTGGCCAAGCAGGGGATTACCGAGGAAAGGTTGCTGACTGAGCCGTGTTTATCGATCGAGGTGGGGGCTTCGATCCTGGCCGACTTCATCCAGCGCTTCGGTTACAACTGGACAGCCGTGGGGTCCTATAATGCCGGGCCGGCACCCGAGCGTGAGGCATTGCGCCTGCGTTATGCAGAAAAAATCTGGGCGCAGTATGAAGCGTTGGTTGCACATCGCCAGTGACGAATGGACGGCACGCCTCGCACCCGGCGTGCCACCCCGGCTATAATCGCGCCACCTTTCGCCGCCATCCGAGTCTAGCCCGCCCATGTATACCCTGGCCCGCCAGCTGTTGTTCAAACTCTCCCCGGAAACCTCCCACGATCTGTCCCTGGACTTGATCGGTGCCGGTGGCCGCCTGGGGCTCAATGGTCTGGTATGCAAGGCACCGGCAAAAATGCCGGTTTCGGTGATGGGGCTCGATTTTCCCAACCCGGTCGGGCTGGCTGCGGGTCTGGACAAGAACGGCGCGGCCATCGACGGTTTTGCGCAACTGGGTTTCGGCTTTGTCGAGATAGGCACCGTGACGCCACGACCACAACCGGGTAACCCGAAGCCGCGTATCTTCCGTTTGCCCGAAGCCGAGGCAATCATCAACCGCATGGGCTTCAACAACCTGGGCGTTGATAACTTGCTGTCGCGGGTTCAAGCCGCGAAGTACAAAGGCATTCTCGGCATCAATATCGGCAAGAACTTCGACACGCCGGTCGAGCGCGCCGTGGATGATTACCTGACCTGCCTGGACAAGGTCTACGCTCACGCCAGCTACGTCACGGTCAACGTCAGTTCGCCCAACACGCCAGGCCTGCGCAGCCTGCAGTTTGGTGATTCCCTCAAGCAATTGCTCGAAGCCTTGCGCCAGCGCCAGGAAGACCTGGCCGTGCGCCATGGCAAGCGCGTGCCGTTGGCCATCAAGATTGCCCCGGACATGAGCGATGAAGAAACCGTGCTGGTCGCCCAGGCCCTGGTGGATTCGGGCATGGATGCGGTGATCGCTACCAACACCACCTTAAGCCGCGTCGGCGTTGAAGGGCTGGCGCATGGTGACGAAGCGGGCGGCCTGTCGGGCGCGCCGGTGCGGGACCAGAGCACCCATATCGTCAAGGTACTGGCCGCTGAACTGGCGGGGCGCTTGCCGATCATCGCCGTGGGCGGCATCACCGAAGGCAAGCACGCAGCCGAGAAGATCGCTGCCGGCGCCAGCCTGGTGCAACTCTATTCCGGCTTTATCTACAAAGGCCCGGCGTTGATTCGCGAGTCGGTGGATGCCATCGCGGCTTTGCGCTGATAGATCAGCCAATTCCTGAGCATTAAAAAGGGCTCCAAAAGGAGCCCCCTGGGCCGAAGCCCGCCGCCCGGATAGGACGTGCGTGGTTAAGTCGTTACAAAATCTTCAAGGTGGTTGTCGGATTAAGTGCCCCGTGTCAGCCGACGGCGTGAAGTTCGTTGAGTCTGTGGATTCCCGCAGTGCCAGTCATACCGTCCCAGTTGTCGCCGCGTCCTTCTCGCCAGCCGTTGATCCAGGCTTGGCGTACCGACGGTAGAGTAAATGGGCAAAGCTCACGGGATTTACCATGAACGCCATATTGATATCCGCGTAAAAATGCTCTTTCCAACGGATCACGCTTAAGTCTTCTCATAGGGTGTTTCCCTCACTTGTTGACTGTCTAGATATCCTTCGGCCCCGCGTGGGGCCGGGCAGGGTTTTCCTGCCGTTGGTGGGCTCGCTGCCGGCGTGGCGAGCCTATGTGTCGGCGTCGTTACGGCGCCAACCTGTGTTGAGTTCTAACCAATAGGTCACATGGATTCAATGATCGTTTTGTCATAAGCACGTAACGATAACGATGCTATAGCCATAAGCTGGGATGGCTTTTCGCCCCATTTAATAGGCAAACCCAGCTATGATGTGCCCTGCATAGAGGATGGGTTTAATCCTTTAGTGAGAATGCCCGCCTGTTGCAGTCGGTTATTATTCGACGAAGGGTCGGAATATTTCTTTTTGTTGCGATGATTTATTTATCTGCCCCGGCAATTCAGGCCCAAACGCCCGGTAGCCGGGGTGGAACGGCACATTCGTGCCACGCGAGCACTCTTCAAGAAAAGTGCTTGATTGAAAACCGAGCCGGCGATGCGTCGCCCGTTCATTTATTGCTGAAAAGCCTGGAATGCCCCATGTCGGACCGTTTTGAACTCTTCCTCACCTGCCCCAAGGGCCTCGAAGGCCTGCTGATCGAGGAAGCCGTCGGGCTTGGCCTTGAGGAAGCCCGCGAGCACACCTCGGCCGTGCGCGGCATGGCCGACATGGAAACCGCCTACCGCCTGTGTCTCTGGTCGCGCCTCGCCAACCGCGTGCTGCTGGTGCTCAAGCGCTTCCCGATGAAGGACGCCGAGGACCTCTACCACGGCGTGCTGGATATCGAATGGGCCGACCACATGGTCCCGGACGGCACCCTGGCCGTTGAGTTCAGTGGCCACGGCTCGGGCATCGACAACACCCACTTCGGCGCGCTGAAGGTCAAGGATGCGATTGTCGACAAACTGCGCACCCCGACCGGCGAACGCCCGTCCATCGACAAGATCAACCCGGACCTGCGCATTCACCTGCGCCTGGACCGTGGCGAAGCCATCCTTTCCCTGGACCTGTCCGGTCACAGCCTGCACCAGCGCGGTTATCGCCTGCAGCAGGGCGCCGCACCGTTGAAGGAAAACCTGGCAGCCGCGATCCTGATTCGCGCCGGCTGGCCGCGTATTGCGGCCGAAGGCGGCGCGCTGACGGACCCGATGTGTGGCGTGGGCACCTTCCTGGTGGAAGGCGCAATGATCGCCGCCGACATGGCGCCCAACCTCAATCGTGAGCTGTGGGGCTTCACCACCTGGCTCGGTCACGTACCGGCGCTGTGGAAGAAGCTGCACACCGAGGCCACCGAGCGTGCTGCCATTGGCATGAACAAGCCGCCATTGTGGGTGCGTGGCTATGAGGCTGACCCGCGTCTGATCCAGCCCGCCCGTAACAACATCGAACGCGCAGGCTTAAGCCACTGGATCAAGGTGTACCAGGGCGAAGTCGGCACGTTCGAGCCGCGCCCGGACCAGAACCAAAAAGGCCTGGTGATCTGCAACCCGCCCTACGGCGAGCGCCTCGGTGACGAAGCCAGCCTGTTGTACCTCTACCAGAACCTCGGCGAGCGCTTGCGCCAGGCCTGCATGGGCTGGGAAGCGGCGGTGTTCACCGGCGCGCCGGACCTGGGCAAGCGCATGGGCATCCGCAGCCACAAACAGTATTCGTTCTGGAACGGCGCGTTGCCGTGCAAGTTGCTGCTGATCAAGGTCAACCCGGACCAGTTCGTCACTGGCGAGCGCCGCACCCCGGAGCAGCGCCAGGCCGAGCGTGAGCAAGCCGCTTACGATCAAGCCCCGACCGAGCCGGTCGAGCGCCAGTACAACAAGAACGGCAACCCGATCAAGCCGGCTCCAGCCCCGGTGGTTGAGCAGGCGCGCCTGAGCGAAGGCGGGCAGATGTTCGCCAACCGCCTGCAAAAGAACCTCAAGCAGTTGGGCAAATGGGCCAAGCGCGAAGGTGTGGACTGCTACCGTGTGTACGACGCCGATATGCCGGAATACTCCATGGCCATCGACCTGTACCACGATTGGGTGCATGTGCAGGAATATGCCGCGCCTAAATCCATCGACCCGGAAAAAGCCTCTGCGCGTATGTTCGATGCGCTGGCCGCGATTCCCCAGGCGCTGAACGTCGACAAAAGCCGCGTGGTGGTCAAGCGTCGCGAACGTCAGAGCGGCACCAAGCAGTACGAACGTCAAAGCGCCCAAGGCAAGTTCACCGAAGTCAGCGAAGGCGGCGTGAAGCTGCTGGTCAACCTCACCGACTATCTGGATACCGGCCTGTTCCTCGACCATCGCCCGATGCGCATGCGCATCCAGAAGGAAGCGGCCGGCAAGCGTTTCCTCAACCTGTATTGCTACACCGCCACCGCGAGTGTGCACGC
>NZ_VBVZ01000470.1 GCF_005863185.1 Pseudomonas edaphica | reverse complement strand
CCTCGGTACATCAGGCATACCCAGGTGATGCTATCGCAGGCAAGCCAGCTCCCACATTGACTGAGTCCAGTCGGTCAGTGCCCCGATGCCTCCGGCCCGGCCTTCGCACCAAACGGCGGCTTGGCCAGCCACACCAGCAACATCAAGCCCATGAACATCCACCCCAGCAACGTGAAGTAATCCACGGTGGACATCATGTACGCCTGGCTGGTGAGGATCTGGTCCAACTGCGCATAGGCCTTGTGCCCTGCCCCGCCTAGCGCCTGCAATGCATCGCGGGTGGCGGAGTCGTAGGTGGTCATGTTCTCGCTCATGTACGCGTGGTGCTGATCGGCGCGGCGAATCCAGATCCAGGTGGTCAGCGAGGCCGCAAAGCTACCGCCCAGGGTCCGCAGGAAGGTCGCAAGACCCGCGCCGTCGGCGATTTGCGCCGGCGGCAAGTCGGACATCAGGATGCTCAAGGTCGGCATAAAGAACAACGCCACGCCGATCCCCATGAACAACTGCACCAAAGCGATATGGGTGAAATCCACCTGATTGGTAAAGCCTGCGCGCATAAAGCAGCTCAAGCCAATCGCCAGGAACGCCAGGCCCGCCAGCAAACGCAAATCGAACTTGTGCGCATACTTGCCTACAAAGGGTGACATCAGCACCGGCAAAATACCGATCGGCGCGACCGCCAGGCCGGCCCAGGTGGCGGTGTAGCCCATCTGGGTTTGCAGCCATTGCGGCAGGATCAGGTTGATCCCGAAGAAGCCCGCATAGCCCAGGATCAACACGATGGTGCCGATACGAAAGTTGCGGTAGGCAAACAACCGCAGGTTGACCACCGGGTGCTTGTCGGTCAGCTCCCAGATGATGAACACCGCCAGGGCAATCACCGAAATCGCCGCACCGATGATGATGAAGTTGGATTCGAACCAGTCCAGGTCATTGCCCTTGTCGAGGATGATCTGCAAAGCGCCGACACCAACGATCAAGCTCAGCAGCCCGACATAATCCATCGGCTGGTAACTGGTGACCACCGGGCGTTTCTTCAATTGCGAACGCACCACCATCACCGCAAAGATGCCGATGGGCACGTTGATAAAGAAGATCCACGGCCAGCTGTAGCTGTCGGTGATCCAGCCGCCGAGGATGGGGCCGGCAATCGGCGCCACCACCGTAACCATCGCCAGTAACGCCAGGGCCATGCCGCGCCTGGCCGGTGGGTAAACCGCGATCAGCAACGTCTGGGTCATCGGGTACAACGGCCCGGCGACCAGGCCTTGCAGCACCCGAAAGCCAATCAGCTCGGGCATCGAGGTGGAAATACCACAGAGGAACGACGCCAATACAAACAGGATGGTCGCCCACAAAAACAGCTTCACCTCGCCAAACCGGCGGCTCAGCCAGCCGGTGAGCGGCAAGGCAATGGCGTTGCTCACCGCAAACGAGGTGATCACCCAGGTGCCCTGCTCCGAACTCACGCCCAGGTTGCCGGAAATGGTCGGCAACGCCACGTTGGCGATGGTGGTGTCGAGCACCTGCATAAAGGTCGCCAGCGACAGGCCAATAGTGGCCATCAGCAAGCTTGGCGGCGTAAAGGACGCGGGGGCGTTAGCGCTCATCAGCGTTGCACAGCCTTGGGTGCGGCGAGGCTGTTGTCATGGATCAACTGCGTGATCATGGCATCGGCTTCGGCCAGTTGGCGGTCATACACGTTGGTGGTGAACGAGGCCTTTTGCGGTGCCTGTTGCGCCAGCACCGGGCCGCTTTGGTCGTGCAGGTCGACGTTGACCACAGTGCTCAAGCCCACCCGCAGCGGGTTCTTGGCCAACTCGTCGGCGTTGATGTGGATGCGCACTGGCACCCGTTGCACGATCTTGATCCAGTTACCGGTGGCATTCTGCGCAGGCAGCAGGGCAAACGCGCTGCCGGTGCCGGCGCCGAGGCTGTCGACGGTGCCGCTGAATTTCACGTCACTGCCATAGATGTCCGCTTCGATGTCCACCGGCTGGCCAATGCGCATATCGCGCAGCTGGGTTTCCTTGAAGTTGGCGTCGATCCACAGCTGGTCCAGCGGGATCACCGCCATCAACGCGGTGCCGGGCTGCACGCGCTGGCCCAGTTGCACGGTGCGCTTGGCCACGTAGCCGGTGACCGGTGCGATCAAGGTGCTGCGCGCGTTGGTCAGGTAGGCCTGACGCAGTTGCGCGGCGGCGGCTTGCACATCCGGGTGGGACGAAATCACCGTGTCATCCACCAAGGCATTGGTGGTTTTCAGTTGCTGCTCAAGGTTGGTCAGGGCGTTCTTGGCGGCGGTCAGGTTGTCACGGGCATGGGACAGTTCCTCCTGGGAGATCGCACCGCCCTGGGCCAGCGTCTTACGGCGGTTGAAGTTGTCCTGGGCGGTTTGCACGTCAGCTTTCTGTGCGTTGACCTGGGCTTTCATGCCATCGACATTGCTGTACAAACCACGCACCTGGCGCACGGTGCGGGCCAGGTTGGCCTGGGCACTTTGCAGGCCGACGGCGGCGTCATTCGGGTCGAAGTTGATCAGAACCTGGCCTTCGTGGACCAGGTCGCCGTCGTCGGCGCCGATGCTGACCACGGTGCCGGTGACCAGCGGGGTGATTTCCACCACGTTGCCGTTCACATAGGCGTCGTCGGTGCTTTCATTGAAGCGCCCGTAGAACTCATACCAGCCCCACACGCCGACCACGCCAAGAATGACGATCAGCGCCAGGCCGATCAGCATGACTTTGCGTTTGCGCGGGTTGTTATCGGGCTTTTCAGTTGCGTTGCTGTTTTCGGCAGTGGCCATGACAAATACCTCAAATTATTCCGTACGGGTGGCAGGGCTGGTCGTGGTCGCGGCCACGTTATCGGCGTTGAATCCGCCACCCAGGGCTTGCATCAATTGAATCGACAGGTCGATCTGCGCCGCATTCAAGGTCGCCAGCTGACGCTGGGCCTGCAGCAATTGCTGCTCGATGCTGAGCACATCCAGGTAGTTACCGATGCCGGAGCTGTAACGCTGTACGCCGGTGTCGTAAGACTGCTGGGCGATGTCCGCAGCGTGTTGCTGCGCCTGGATCTGCCGCCCGGTTTCGCGCAGTTGCATCAGGGTGTTGCCGATATCGCCCAAGGCTTGCACCAGGGTTTTGTTGTACTGGGCCACGGCCAGGTCGTAATCGGCGTCGCGAGCATCGAGGTCGGCACGCAAGCGGCCACCGTCAAAGATCGGCAACGAGATGGTCGGCGCAATGCTGAAGAACCGGCTGGCCGAGCCAAACATCGCATCACCGAGCAACGACTCGGCCCCGGCGCTCGCACTGAGGTTGAGGTTGGGGTAGAAGCGGGTTTTGCTCGCGGCCACGTTTTTACTCGCGGCCTCCACGCGCCAGCGTGCGGCGATCAGGTCCGGGCGACGGCCCAGCAATTCGGCCGGCAAGACTGAAGGCACAGCGACGGCACTGGGTTTCAACACATTCGGGCGGGTCAGCTCGCCGCCACGGTCCGGGCCTTTGCCGAGCAATACCGCCAGGGCGATCTTGGCGCTTTGCAGTTGTTTTTCAGCGTCGATCAACTGCGACTGGGAGCTGGCTTCCAGGCTTTCGGTCTGTTGGTACTGGTATTCGCTGTCGATGCCGGAGCTGAGGCGGCGTTTGCTCAGGTCGAGCATCTGGCGGGTGCGCTTGAGGTCGTCATTGGCCAGGTCACGCACGATATGCGCTTGGCCCAAATCGCTGTAAGCCTTGGCGACGTTGGCGGCCAGGGTCAGGCGTGCGGCTTGCTGGTCGACTTCGGCTGCACGCGCCTGGCCCAACGCGGCTTCCCAGGCAGCGCGCTGGCCACCCCAAAGGTCGAAGTTGTAGTTGAAGCTGGCGCCGATGTTACGCACCGTGGCATAGGCATCGCCCTGCCCGCGCGGGTCCTGGTCCTTGGCCAGGCGCGAACGGCTCACACCGGCGCTGGCATCCAGGGTTGGCATGCGCGCCGCATCGGCGGCATAAGCGGCGGCTTCGGCCTGGTGCGCACGGGCGCTGGCCACTTGCATATCAGGGCTGTTTTGCAGGGCTTCGTGAATCAGACCGTCGAGTTGCGGGTCGCCGAGGCTTTTCCACCAGTCGGCGGTGGGCCAGGCGGCCGTGGACAGGGTCACGCCGCTCAAGGATTTGCCGGTTTGCAACGTGTTGGCGTCGAGACGTTGGCCCTGGGTGTCGAGGCCGCTGAAGTTGGCACAACCGGCCATGCTCATCGCCACCAACACCAGGCTGAGTGCACGCGTTTTCATTGATTACCTACCCGCTGGAGGACGATGGCGTCACCGGCAGCTACCAGAATTTTCTTGAGGATTCTTTCCAGGGTTTCCAACTCACCAGGCTCGAGGGCACCGGCCAGTTCATTCATCGACTGCGCGCCGATATGCGGCAACATGTCGGCCAGGCGCTGGCCGTCTTCGGTGAGCACTAACTGCACCTGGCGCCGGTCCTGCTCGGAGCGCTTGCGCGCCAGCAGGCCCTTTTGCTCCAGACGGTCGAGCATGCGGGTCATGGAGCCGCTGTCGAGGGACAGGTGGCGGCACAGCTCCGCCGGGGTATCGACGTCGAACTGGGCAATGATGATCAACACCTTGAACTGCGCGGCGGTGACGCCGTGGGGTTCCATATGGGTGTCGATAATGCGGTCCTTGAGCAGCGCCGCCCGGCCCAGCAACAGGCCGAGGTGGCAGTTGCGAAAGCTGTCAGGGGTGTAGTGGGTCATCGAAAGTCACCTTATTACTGCCTAGGCAGTGAATGTATGACAAGATGTTACTGCTTAGGCAGCGAATGTCAAATGGAATTATTAGCTTGCTTGGTAATTTCGCGAGAGGTGGGCTTGAAACACAAATAACTGTGGGAGCTGGGTTGCCTGCGATAGCGGTTTGGCGGGGGTGTTTGGTCGGGTACATATCCATTGCTGCGGTAACGGCGGCCTATGGTTTCGCTCTTACAGCGGGTCACTTTTCGAAGGACCGA
>NZ_VBVZ01000046.1 GCF_005863185.1 Pseudomonas edaphica | reverse complement strand
TACTAATACGACGAAAGGCGAGGTAAAGAACCCCTGCCCACTTGATGATCTGGAAAGTAGTTTCGGATGCTTCGAGTACCGCCCCTAACCCGCTAATGACTATTCCGACGAGGAGCACGAACGCTAAACACCGACCTACCAGGGCGAGGATTGCGGGCCTCAACCCTTCCCTGCTCCCATTGGCGAATGCCAATAGATTGTTCGCCCCAGGCGACGAGGCAACGATCAAGGCAGAGGGGAGAAACAATAGGAGCTGGTTCAGGGTCATGACTATGCCTCCGGCTAGCATTTGCGATACTTCCCATCAATTGTTCACAGCTACATTTTCTTGAACGTTCCATCACCCCGCCAGTTCCAAAAGAACGAGATCAAAAATCTACTGAGCTGCAGCGATGTTTTGTACAACCGCGTCCTACTGCAGTGCTTTCAGAATGAATTTAGCACTCATCCACCCTTAACTAATCGGATGAGACGACTCAGGTACATAGAAGGATAGAGGTAATGCAAAACCTCAAGATCGCCACATTTAACGTCAACGGCATAGGCGCGCGCCTGCCCAACCTTCTGCATTGGCTTGAAAAAGAGCGCCCGGACATCGTATGCCTTCAGGAGTTGAAGGCACAGGACAAAGCTTTTCCCGCAGGCGATCTAGAGGCGGCCGGCTACGGCTCACTGCACCATGGCCAAGCCGCCTGGAACGGAGTGGCCATTCTTGCGCGCGATTCCGAACCGCTCCTGATTCATAAAGGCCTGCCTGGTACTGAAGACGACACGCAGTCTCGATACCTGGAAGCTGCTGTCCATGGTGTGATCGTCGGGTGCCTGTATCTTCCAAATGGAAATCCGCAACCCGGGCCTAAATTTGATTACAAGCTCAAGTGGTTTGAGCATCTGATAGCGCATGCCGAAACACTAAAAGCCAGCGAACACCCGGTTGTCCTCGCGGGTGACTACAACGTTGTGCCCACCGACTTTGATATCTACAACACCCGCTCGTGGCTCAAGGATGCACTCCTTCAGCCTGAGAGCCGCGAGTGCTTTCAAAGGTTGTTGAGCCAAGGTTGGATTGACTCAGTGAGGCACCTGTATCCGGAAGAGCGTGTGTACACGTTCTGGGACTATTTCCGTCAGCACTGGCAGAAGAACTCTGGCTTGCGCATCGACCATCTTCTGCTGAACCCGGTGCTTGCTCCCCACCTGAAAGACGCCGGCGTGGACGCATGGGTTCGGGGCGAAGAGCACGCCAGTGATCACGCCCCGACATGGATTGAGATCTCACCCCGACAAACCAAGTCAAAAAGGAAGTCAAAGTGAAACGCAAGCGACGCGCAAGCAGCAATACACACCACTAACACCCTTGATCAGTACAATCGTAAGCGTGATTTCGACGCGACCTCAGAGCCATCGGGCAATAAAGCCTAAGGCAGCAAAGAATAAAACCGTTGAACCGGTTGCGCTGCAGTTTTGCATCCAGAAGCACGACGCAACACGGCTGCACTACGACTTTCGCCTAGAGCTCGACGGTACCCTCAAAAGCTGGGCGGTACCCAAGGGGCCGTCGCTCGATCCAAAATCCAAACGCCTGGCCGTGCATGTCGAAGACCACCCTCTCGACTACGCAACCTTTGAAGGCACGATACCGGAAGGGCAGTACGGTGCTGGCGACGTCATTGTGTGGGACCGCGGTATCTGGAAACCCATATCGGATCCAGCTGAGGCTTACGCTAAAGGTCGATTAGATGTGTCGCCACGTTACAGCAGATAACAAATTTAAATAACCGTATCTAGATGGCGCGGCCAGTAAATCAAGTCGTAGACAGTGAAGCAAAACCATTTGCAGAGAGCATAGATGGTGGTACGAAGACCGAGGCGATGGTGTGCAAACCGTTCATCAAGTCAAAGGAACAACCTTCCTCTCAGGTCGTCACTCTTTTGAGGCACAGCTTGGCAGCTAGCTCGAAAATCACGTACACACGGTGAATGCATGTCTGAAAAAAAACACAATCGTTCTGTTCAGCCCTTGGACGTCCCTCCGGATGAACAGCTACATACCGTAGACGAAGGCATCGGCTTGACGGACGACCAGCGGGTAAGTCGAGAAGATTCCGATAGTCAGATCGGAGCGCGCGTTACGCCTGGGCCTGCAGATCAAAAACGTCAAACAATGCGGCGATAGTTCGCTTATTAATGACTTCAAAAGGAAGCTCCCATGTTTGATAAACCACGATTCATCATCAGTTTCATTCTCGGCAATCAGCCACAAAGCCGGACGCTGGAGCATGACAGCGAAACCCTTGCGCCCGTTGAAGCAGAAGCGCTGGTCAAACAAACCTTTCCTGAACTGAAGGGCGCCTCCATGACTGATGTACAGGTTCAAAAAAGAATCAAACCTGACGAAAGCGACAATGTTCCAGGGCATTATCAACAGCCCTGAATTTCGTGCGGAGAGGACGTTGATAATGAACCCGGTCAGAGCGAAGTGGTTTGTCACATAGAGTTCAGTCTTTGGGTCAGTGGTACAAGCTGTGACTCTGAATGCCTTTCTGGAGGATGCCTCCAATAGTGCGTACTCCAGATCCGAAAGCGCGAAAGTGGCTTTGGGTAAGAGCCAGATGGCAGAAATACAGAATAAAAGACTTCGCTCATCGGACGATCAGCAACAAAGCGCAGCTACAGGATAAGCTCAAGGCGCTTTGTGACAGACTGCGCATGGACTTACACACAGAGCTCTCTCTACTAGGCGAAGCAAAGCAGATGCGTCTTAAATCGCAGGACGGTTCCTTTGATCGCAATTATGTCGATGGTGAGGCAGGGACTCTTGAACAGAAAGTGTTCTATTCCTGAAAGAGACGCTGTCCCCGAAAATCCAGAGCTGAAGAAAATTCGCCGCAGACGAGTTACCGGAGGTGCTCAGGCAAGAGCAAACGGCTAGGAGCCTTCAGGAAAAACTTAAGCCCTCGGCAGGCAAATTTTCTCCGCCTCATGATCCCCCCCTTGAAGGTCTAGTCTCTTACCGGTTACTAGATTCAGTCAAAGACCTTCGCTTTGCAAAGAACAATCCTGTCAAGGAGCTGAGCGAAATTTCAGCTTGCGAGGCGAAAGTCAAAAAGACGCGACTGCGCAATCTTCCACGGGTACGTGCGTGCGACACGATCGCGCCCGAAATGACGTTAAGTACCTTGGCCTAGACCCTCCACTGCCCGCCTATAGTTTGCAGTAGCCTTCTCAATCATCCGTCTACGATCTTCACGGGTGATAAACCCTTCCTCGCAATACTCCTCTGCAAGGCGCAGTAATTCGTCATACTGTTCAGGAGCGCTCATTCGAACCTCAGGGTGCTCAAGGAGCTCGTACCAGGTCGTCAACGCTTGTGCTTTTCTGTCTTCATACATAATGAACATCTCCACAATGTTAACAGTAGAGACGAGAGCTATTAAACGGTTCAAGCACGGCGATGAACGGATATACCAGAAAGCTGTCACCCGCTCTACCCTAGGGGCAGTCTCCACCTACGAGTGTCACTGACCGAGTCGATGACTTTTTCCGCATATTCCGCTGTGGCTTTTTACCGCCGTCCTAAATCGGCGTCATTAAATGACTTCGTGTCGAACCTCCCCTATGTGCTTCTCTCGACTTAACTCATGCGACCTTGGCTACACGTTCTGTGTCATCCCACATTTAGAGACGCGTCGGTGAACAACCAAAAAATCTTCGCGGGGCTAAGATGATTCTGTTGGCAGCCCAAGGCTGCACGCGGGTAAAGATTACTCGGTTGCCTAGATTTTCGATCCCTGTGATCACGTGTGGTGTCGGCGTTTCCAAGATCCGCGGTTCGACGGTCTGCTCGATAAAGCAAGTCGGGACCGCAAGCCAAATTCGTACTTGGCGCTGTGCACCATGTCCTTGAGCAGGTCACTCAACCACGCATCGGTGAGCCTCATTGGAGCTGCCGAAGCATGACCCAAGCGGCTGAGATCTCGGCCACCAGCATGCATAGAAGACGGGCTGTCAATGGTTTGAAACGCCTCTTATCCGTACCTTTTTCAAACTGGCCATCGAGTCGCCGTCGCTGTCCTGCACTACGGAAGAACTACACAAAAACGCTGGGTGGATAGTAGTGCATCCGTATGGGCGAGTAGGGAGCGCGACTTCGCTAGCCGGGCTTTGAGGGGTTGGGTGGATGACTTGGGCGGATACATACCTCAGATTTTTCATCATGACGCGAGCTGCGTTCCGCTAGCGATACCTTATTTGCCGCTTTCCGTAAGAAACGTTGAACGTAAACCGGAGCTATCGCTCATAAGTTTATGGGCGCTACTGTCCATCAAACTATGAAGAGGAAATTAACATGGCAAACGTACTAAAAACTTGCGCACTTACCCTATTTGTCAGCGTAGCCACCCAAGGTGCATTCGCAGCTCAGGATGATGACTTTGTGGAAGAAGCTTCCGCCAAGGGGGTCGCTGAAGTCGAGGCTGGCAAGCTCGCCCAAGAAAAAGGCAGTGCCACCGATGTTAAGAGCTTTGCCGAGATGATGGTCCAAGATCACACGGCGGCCAATGCAAAGCTAAAATCCATAGCAGACGCGAAGAACTTAAAAGTGTCAGACAGCGCGGAGTTGATGGATAAGGCTAAGGCGGCAATCTTGGAACTGCGCAGTGCTAAATCTTTCGATCAAGCCTATGCCAACAATCAGGTTAAGGCGCATGAGGCCACGATTGCACTCTTCGAGAAAGAAGTCTCTGAGGGCAAGGACGCTGAAATTAAAGCGTTTGCCACTGAAACACTTCCTAAACTGAAGATTCATCTGGAGCATGCCAAGACGCTGTCCGAGGCTCACGGTGCCGATACGAATTAATAGAAGGGAAGCCTTCTAAACGCCTCCCTCGTTTAACACGAGGGCGAAATTCAGATGCCATAATAAAGGCAGAAATGTATAAGATAATTACGCCACATGAGTTATTGATACGTCTCTTGCCTAGCACTTATGCAGTGCACGTGGTGGCTGGCCTTACAGGAGCGATGTGTGTGGAAAGGAGACCGGGCAGATTTTAACGTGCACTGCCCGGTCACTTCTTACTTCTGCATAAAATGCGTTGGATATCAGATCCCGGACCTACGCTAGTAGTCTACTGGCTGGACATTTTGAACCTGTGGGCCTACATCTGACACGCCGCAGCAGACCAATCCGTAATCACCTTCGGCTGTGATGCCTTAACTCGTTGAGCACGCACTCAGCCTGAGCTAGCCTGATCCCGTATCCAAACAATCACCCCGGATTGACTGGATGACCACTCTCGCCAAACCCATCAACTGCGCCGTGACCTGAAAGAGGCTGCGGCCCCGCTCAACTTATGGGGCGCAGACTTGACGCATTTTTCCGTAAAACTATCAAATAGTTCGCTAGAACATAAAACCCGCGAATTGCGAGCACGTCAAAGTTTCCTAGGTTCAGGATCAGCTTGCAGGTTATGTGGACAATTTCAAATGCCGACTAACAAAGCGAAAGCGGGCGCACCCGAGGAAGGTGCTTGAGTGTGCCCGCCTGGCTGCAGAGCTTTGCGCCATTAATGCTGGATCAATCCAGTCTACATCCATCACGGCCGAAAAATAAAATGTGATGCTGCAAATACGGCGAGCCTTGAACAGGCTCTACAACACAAAATTGGCGTGCTTCTGCTGGGACGTATAGTCGGACTGTTGAGGTCATTTTTGGGTCAGATTCTCGATGTATCTAGATGGACGATGCATAAGTGCTAAGCTGAAACAACTTCCAAGACTATTAGCAA
This sequence comes from Pseudomonas edaphica, assembly GCF_005863185.1. Taxonomy (GTDB): domain Bacteria; phylum Pseudomonadota; class Gammaproteobacteria; order Pseudomonadales; family Pseudomonadaceae; genus Aquipseudomonas; species Aquipseudomonas edaphica. The sequence continues at coordinate 13,227 of NZ_VBVZ01000046.1, read as the reverse complement.
ACTCGCTATGGATGGATCGACAGCTACGAAAAACCGGATATGAGAGCCGCTTTCTAGCGTGCTAGCGTGCTAGCGTGCTAGCGTGCTAGCGCGGCACGTTCGACCATTACGGATTAACAATCGCTAACCTAACCCAGCGCCCGGTTTTTTGTTCTGAAGCAAATCAATCAAACCGGCTATCCCAGCGGATCGGACGACCGGAACCGCTTCGTTTTATCTGCGCCGACAGATGGCATGATCCATTCTGAACCCCTGTCTGCCTCAAACAGTCGGAAAAGATTGGGAGAACTTCCCATTTCACCGTCCCGAAAGAGGATTTCTCTATGAAAATTTCAGAGGTAATGACAACAGGCGTACGAACAGTTAAATCTACCGATACAATCAAATACGCAGCACGACTGATGGAGAGTATCGATAGCGGCGCCATTTTGATCGAAGATCAAGATCGCCTAATCGGCATGGTTACTGACCGAGACATCGCCCTTAGAGGCGTCGCCAAGGACCTGGCTTCGGATACCCCTGTCAGTGAAATAATGAGCGGAGACATCCGGTATTGCTTCGAGGATGAAGAAGTTGACCATGTAGCTCAAAATATGACCGATATTCAACTTCGTCGCTTACCTGTGCTCAGTCGTGAGAAGCGACTAGTGGGCGTGGTTTCGCTAGGTAATATTGCCAGCGCCAGATCTCAAAACGCATCCGCTACAGTTCTTGAAGGGGTGGCACAACCCCGATAACAATTATAGGTTGCTAAGCCCGGCCAGCGCCGGGCTTCTTGTCTCTGCGAAGACAATCTGAATGAACGTATATCTGGACCATTGGATCACCCCAGACATCTACGATGTACAGCCTGTAGGCCTCAGCCATGCTTATTCAGGAACACTCAACCGTTTTCAAGAACGGAATATCTCAGCTCTCGGTCGTTGCGCCGAGTCTTCCGTCTCGCTGGCTGACAATGCCGCTGATAGTTTGATAGGCCTGCGCGATCTCAAATAATCACGGGAGACTTCGAATATGTCCAGGTCGTTGACCCCCTTGGATTTATTATGACTCTGCCGAAAGGGTCTTGCTCACATGGCGTGGCTGGCTGTCCTCAAATACCCACGACCCGATATATAGGCCCGCACATGCGGGTCCCTTTCTGTCCCCCCGCCCAGGCTAAGCGCGTCGATAAGATCGCACAGACGCGTCGCGCCGCAGTCTTGCCTCTTCCTTGATCTCAACTACAAACTTCGCTATCGCGCGACTGGAGGACAGGTCAACAGGTTCGATTCCTGCAACCGTCAGTTCCTCCACTTGGGTAACTGGGTTGATCAGCTGAATCATAAGCCGGTTGTCCGCGTCGATTGTGCAGACACACTGCGTGGGCAGAAATGCTGTCTCGATGATATGACGTAACTCGAGGAGAGAAATCATCGCTCGTTCCTCCGTACTGTTTGACGTTTTGGTGTTTGTCCGCCCCCCATACCTGTCTAATTAATTTAGCCAAACTATGAGGGGACGTCGTTCAACTTGTGCATTTTCCGACGTATGCCACATCGTCGCTACGAATGCGCCAATGGTGGCCGCATGCCACGAAGGACAATGTTGCCATCTCAATTATGAAAGGACTTTTTGAAAAGAAGCCCATGAACAAAAGAAAGCTTAACTACAGGATGAGTGCTGGTCGGATCCAAAAAGAAGTGATGCAAATGCTGGGTATCGCCGCTCATCCTTCATCGGATACGCCACCACGACTCGCAATGTCCCAAACCGATCATGACCGGCCACGCAGGCCTATGGCTTCATAGCCAGCCAGTAGCGCCAAGAATCACAGCGCCGGGGTTGCTGGGAGAGCGCTACCTGGCATCGGCTAGGCTTCGTCAGGTTAGGTATGACTCTATCCCTGCGTCCGCAGTACCGTGACTCGTCAATTGCGCGGTCATCGGGGCATAGAGATGCACGTCCTCGGGAGGGTATCCACACCGAGATTAATGGCGCTATCCAGCTTCGCCAGCCATCTGTTCAAAGGAAATTTCTCCATTGCGACGGCCCATATCGGCTCAGGCGTGAACCCCATCTCGATGAGCGGCTCGGGACCGACTGCGCTCACAATCAGATGCTCGCCTTCACCGATGGCAGGTGCTGGCTCAAGGCCGCCGTAAAGATTGCGATGCCAATCGGTGATGTGCTGCTGCCAACGTGCGAAGTTTCCACCGCCCTTCTGACGATACTCATCGCCCTCCAGCACAGCCAAACCATCGATCGAGTGCATGGCCAGGTAGAGAGGGCAACCAGTGTTCAAGGCCTTGAAGCGCTGCGACGTATGGAACCCGCTGACCGAAATAAGCGCGGGCAGTTTTTCCAGGCTGTAGAAATCATTCCACTCTGCTTCGCTGGCTGGGTCGGCGAAGCTGCACTCAACGATATAAATCATAGGAATCACCCGCTACCGAACCGCTTATGCGTCCGGCCCTCTTTGGTTGACGTTTAATCAAGGTATAACCAGGGAGTCGACGCACAAAAACGTTTTTTCGGTATGCTTCAGTGATAAAAAATCAAGCTAAGCCGATCCCCCAGCTTCAGCCTAGGAGCGCTCATGCGAAGGAAGATCCCCAGTAGCACGGCGCTGATGGCATTCGAGGTGGCTGCGCGCCACGGCAGCTTTGCACGCGCGGCAGCGGAACTGTCTCTGACTGAAGGCGCCATCAGTCGCCAGATTGGCCGGTTGGAAGCCTTCCTCGGGGTCACGCTGTTCGAGCGGGTCGGCAATCGTGTCCGTCTCCTGCCCAATGGAGAGCGTTACGCGGTACAGGTTCGCGAATCGCTTGACCGCCTGGATCGGGACAGCCAGTACTTGATGGGGCAACCGAACGATGGCGCAAGCCTGGACATCGCCACCATCCCGACATTCGCGATGCGATGGCTCATTCCTCGCTTGTCACGATTTCAGAAGAAGCATCCGAACATCACGGTGCATTTGGCCGAGCGCATGGAGCCCATCGTCCTGGCCGGAAGCGGATTCGATGCTGCCATCCATTTCGAGCACCCAGCGTGGACTGGAATGAGGACATACCCCCTGTTGCATGAAGTGCTGGTTCCGGTTTGCCATCCTAAACTTCTGACAGGACGCAAACGAACAACCGCACTGGACGAATTACCGCGTCTGCACCGGCGACAGAACCCTGAGGCTTGGCAACACTACTCTCTGGAAATGGGTACGCCGCTTACCAACCCTGCAATTGGCGCACGCTATGATCTCCACGGTATGTTGATAGAAGCCGCATTGGCCGGTCTCGGCGTTGCGCTAGTACCGCGCCTGTACGTTGAAACCGAACTGGCGTCAGGAAGCCTGATCGCCCCGTGCCCGGCGGGAAAAACCATCTCCAAAACCTTCTGCCTCATCCTCCCCGAGCCGATCGGATTAAGCCGGCAACCAATACAAGCGTTTGCTCAATGGCTATTAGAAGAAGCGAAGAAGGGGGCAACGGTTGGCTCGTAGTAGATATCCGTTCTCTAATTGTGATCAGATAGAAGGGCCACGTTACCGCCGGATACCCCCCTAAACGCCGCCGTCGTGGCCGTCTGCTGTCTAGCTACTTCTCAATCACAGGCCGCCACGGCACCAAACTATTTCACATGCCATTGTCCAGCATCGCGCAGCGCCCACTGATCAGACTCAAATCCATAACCAGGTGTTCGTGAGCAAAATGGCATAACAGGCCAATGATCGAAAGAAACTATTTACCTAGCCGGAGCTAATTATGGCAACGCGAAACGTTGTGCTGACCCCTCACTTGGAACAGGTTATACAGGACCTGGTTCAATCCGGTCGTTATCAGAATGCCAGCGAGGTAATGCGAGAAGGCTTACGGCTATTGGAGCAACGCGTCGCCGAAGATACCGCCAAAGTTGAGGCCCTGCGTCAGGCGACCTCGATCGGCATCATGGACCTTGAGCACGGGCGCTTTACTCAGGTGAACGAAGAGGATCTGGAGCACTACCTCGACGGCTTGAGCCTGGAGGCTACCCTCCCCGCGCGCCAGAAGCACTGAGCATGCCGCAGTATCGGATTCCAACACGGCGCGCGCCGACATTGTCGACATCCTCACGTTCTCCTAGACGCAGTTCGGCGATCAAGCACGCCAGCGCTACCCTCAGGCGCTGATCCTCACGGCGATGCTAGCCCTTGCCGCTACGCCCTATCGCATTGGTAGCCACGATCGCGATGGGCTTGTACCGGGCCTTCGCAGCTATTTACGCCAACAGGCCAACCCCCAATGGAACGATCAAAAACCCACGCCATATCGTGTTCTATCGTGTGGCAAACGACGACGTGATCGAGGTCGTCAGACTCCTTCATGACGCCATGGAAGTGGAAGTGCAACTGCACCTGCCCAACAACTGATCCCGACCTGGCCCAACGGCATAACTGCCCATGAACAGCGAAGGTAAGGCAACCCCCTCTACATCCCAACCTAACGTTGCGTACCACGCTCAATGCTGAATAACCGCTTCCTACGCATTTCCCTGGCCTGGCGCCTAGCATCACGCTGCATCTACCCATACGCATGCGGATCAATGTGCCTGGCGCACGGAACACTGGCCACCATCTGGACTGACGTCCGTTGAAACGGCTTGTCAGTTCGCCTTGACGTTGGTCCAAAATGCGTTTTACCGCCTAACATTCCAGCGTTAGTGCAATTTTCAACTGGAGATCCGTCTCTGCAAACGGCTTATGCAAGACCGGGCAGTCGGCAAATTCTGCCGGTAAGCCACTGACGCCATAGCCCGTGCTGAATAAAAAGGGAATGTTGCGTGCGCGCAGAATCCGGGCGGCCGGAAAAACTCGCTCTCCAGCCAGATTCACGTCAAGAATCGCCAAGTCTACATCCACCACGTTTGCCACTTGCAGCGCCTTCGCCAGTTGGGCCACGGAGGCAACCACCGTGCATCCCAAGTCTTCGAGCATTTCCTCGATCAACATCGCAATGGCGCCCTCGTCTTCAACTAGGAGCACCCTGATTCCTGTGAACGAGGTCATGTTTTGTTCTCAGCGACCATGAACGAGAAGCGACAGTGAACGCCCTCAGGGGCGAAGTTGAGTTCAAAACAACCGCCTAAATCGCGCTCGATGCAGCGTTTCATCAGTCGCGAACCCAATCCTTCGCGCTCCGGCGTGAACACGGTGGGGCCATACTGTTCGCGCCATTCCAGTGTGAGTAGCGCTCCGCTCAGTTGGGATTGAACGCTCCAGTTCACTGACAGTCTGCCCGTCTCGACGGACATCGCTCCATATTTAAGCGCATTGATTGCCAGTTCATTAAGCGTCATCGTCAGGCTCAGGGCGACGCGGGTGTCAACATCGATAGCATCACCGGTGATCACGACGCGGCCGGGCTCATTGCTCAATACCGGCATTAACACTTCATGGGCTAGAAGCCCCAGCGGAGTAAGGCCCCAATGCCGCTTCGTCAGCAGGTCGTGGGCACGCGACAACGCAAGTAGTCGGCGCTCGAACCGGGTATATCCGTCCTTGGCATCCAGTGCATTGCGCGCTGTCTGGGCCGCCAGGGACTGGACCGTAGCCAACGTGTTCTTGACCCGATGATTAAGCTCGTCAATCAGGTTTTTTTGCCGGTCTTCGGCCTGCTTTCGCTCGGTAATATCCACGAGCATATTGATAGCGCCGATCAGGTTTCCATCGGCATCGTGCAGAGGGGTTGGATACGGAGTAAAGGGCACGCGGGTGCCATCCGGCCGCTCCGCAATGGCCTCGACGCCCCGTATGGGCCGGTTTTCCTTAAGCGCCACGGCCATTGGGCATTTATCGTGAGGAAGGTGGGTTCCATCGGTGTTAAACAATTTCCACGTTACGCACCACTGATCGCCCAGTTGCGGCGTTCGCCCCGATAACTCGATTGCCGCACGGTTATAGAATGTAATACGCCCCTCGGCGTCGGTGGTGTAGACCGCCGCAGGCAGCGCCTCTAGCAGATTGCGCATGTGTCGCTCGCTTTCACGCACCCGATTTTCCATTTCTCGGGTCAGTGTGACGTCCTGTATGACTCGCACACCATAGCGAAAGCTGCCATCAGGAGCCCTTACCGACGAGCTATAAACATCCAGATAAAGGGCCTGATTATCGAGCTTCACGGCCCGTTTGCGTAATACGTAGTTGTCCAGCTCACCCGCCACCTGCAGTGCATATAACGCTGCATCCTGCTCAACACTATCTGGATGGGTATAGTCTAGGAAAGTCATCGACAGCAGCTGCTCGCGAGACCGGCCAAGCATGGTACAAAGGGCATCGTTCACACGCAGCAGCCGGCCATTCTCTCCCGCCTCGGCGATGCCAATGGTTGCCGCCTCGTAGGTAGCCGCAAGCCTGTCATCGCTCTCCTGGCGCTCAGTCTCGGCGTCATGCACGCGGGTCACATCGATAGTGAAGCAACGGGTATTGAAAAATTTTCCGTCTTCAAATCGCCCATTGGAAGTGATCGCTACGTGTTTGATGGTGCCATCCTTAGCCCTCAGACGCGCCGGGTAACTCTTCAGGCAGTCACCGCTACCGAGCCTATAGAGGATGTCGCCGATTACCGGTTCATCCAGATGAAATTCGGTGATGTGACGGCCAATGTACTCGTTTGCTGAATAGCCCAGCAGCGACAACTCCGCTTTATTGGCCCGCAGGATAATCCCCTCGCCGCTAACAATATGAAGGCCAACGGCGCTATTCTCGAAAAAGTCCTCAAGATCGGAGCTTGTGCGTCGCAATTCTTCGGCGATGGCGTGGTGCGCCGAGACGTCCTGAAAGCAATTGATCGCGCCTTGGATTATTCCAGACCGATCTCTAAGCGTGCGGATACTCATGAGCGCTACAAATCGCGATCCGTCCGGGCGCTCAATCAGCACTTCCTGGTTACGCGCACACAGACCCGCTTTGAGGGTCGAGGCCATCGGACACTCGTCTACAGCTAACGGCGTTCCGCCTGTAGTGTGAAGCCGATACGAGCCGCAAAAACGGTCCCCATTTTCACCTAGCGCTGGTGTTCTTCCCCACAGATTGACAGCCTCGCGGTTGAACCTGACGAGCCAACCGTCGCGGTCGCATAGATAAATAGCCCCCGGAATGGCATCGAGCGAGTGGGTCCCCATAGCAACCAAGCTCTCGTACTCACTTGGCTCGCATTCGGGGAGCTCATCAACATTCAACATACTTGATCCTCAATCCACCGGGGTTGAAACGCGCCTGTTATGGACGGCTTTGGCTCCCCCTGAGTGTATGTCCTAAGACGGCATTCCACCGTGGATAAATTTCATTTAACGCGGGAAGACTTATCCTAGGCACTAAGGCACTGGATCGCTATTTGTTGCCACAGGCCTGTACGGAAGAATCTATTAGTGCCCCCATCAAAGCCCGCCGTCCTCAGCAAGATCTAATGACTGAGGAATGGCAATTCCAGCCTCAGAGAGCGGATTCCAGGGGCCACTGTTCGGTCATTTTGACTCAGCTTTTTCCCGCGATGATAACGACCCCAATCCGCTCTGCCAGATTGAGCACCGTGTCGAATACAGTCGAGTCGCCGGTCAAGCTGCGTGACGCTCCCTGCGGATGGAGTGCGCCGTCAGGAATCCGGTCACCGAAGAGCACCACCGCACGTGCCAAATCATCTTGTCGCGACACCCAAGACAGCCCTTGGGCATCTGGACACTGACGGTGGATTGCCTCGGCCCATTTGCGCGTTGCAGGGTACTGGTCTTTCTCAGTGTCGATCAGTTGTTTGCGCGTGACGCCCAGTTTCCGCAGGGGCACGCTGGACAGGTCCACTAGGTGCAGCGGTTGGCTAATCTGGACGGCAGAATGCACCTGTCCAGTCAGCTTGCCCTTGTCGAAGCTCTTAAACCCAGCCGTATGGGGAACGTCGTGGAAGACGGTCTCCATCAAGGCGCAATCGACTGTCGTGCCTCCATACAAGGTGGGAATCGCCCGCCCCTGATCATCCTGGATCGGGCTGAAGCGTGCGTTGCCGTGCACACCAGGATTGAATTGATCAGGCTGATACTTATCTTGGTGCACACGATGAAGCACATCGCCTTTGGCGATCACGGTGAAAGTGACGTGCAACGTAGCCGCAGGCACTGGGGTAACGGACGCCGCCAAATCCGTGGGAGGCGTCGTCCTACCCTCACTGGACTCGGTACGCTGCTTAGCCATGGACAATGCCCTGGATTTCATCCTGTGCGGCAGCAATCACCCGATCAGGCTCCGGCGCCAGCAAGTCCTGGGGCCTTTTGCCGCCCAGAAAACTGTTATCTGAGCGGAACCAGTAAGCCACACCCCAGCAGTCCTTGTGGCCAGCGAAAGCCTCAATGACTTTGGCTAATGCCTTGAACGGCCGATAACCCGCATCCGGATCCAAGCCGTAACCAGGGAAATAGTCGACCCCACCGTGATTGATGGCAAATATCTGCCCCTGCTTTTTCCATTTGTTGGGCTGGGCACTCGGGTTTCGGGTACTCAACTGGGCCACCTGCGCGATATCCGCGGCGGTCAGCCAATCACCGCTTTCCAATACCGCTTTGCGGGCTTGGACCAGCATTGCCGCTTCCTTGAGCAGTCGAGGCGAAGGCGGCTTTCGCGTCACAAACACCTCGGCCAGGCGCTCAAGCGACTTAGGGTCCTGACGCTCCTGCAGCACCTCATACATCGACGAAGCCACATTGGCGAAGTTTTCCGCCAAGGCCTCAAATACATTGAGACTGACCTGATCGAAAGACACGACCAGCACTCGGTCCGCATGCGAGCGGCTCAAGCTGGCCCGAGCCTCCTTAGGCGTACCGATCAAGGTGGAGACGCCCGACTGCTCTGTTACGCTCATGGAAATCCCCTCATCAGTTATCTGCGCTATCAAATTCTAGCATATCTTTGATAACCCTAGCTCTAGCCTAAGCTCCTTTCATCTGGATGCATAGGTCGGTTCGAGGGGAGCACGCCATGCCGTCGATCAGCACGGTGACTCTGGGACTAAAAGCCTAAGGATACGATCTTGGCTTTTTCAGTTATGCGAGCGAGCTCAAGACCAGCAATGGTGGACCGAGAGTTGGCATAAACCCGTTCAGCACTGCTTGAATTCCCAGCAGTCCAGGACGTCAGATCGGGCGGTCCCGCCCCTACCCCCTAGGGCTGAAGATCTGCATCACATCGTCCTAAGAAGGTGTTTTCTCGGCCAACAGTTTGGCATTGCGCTCAAGGCGTCGCTGATCGCGGGGATCGATTCCCTTCGCGACCAGCGCCCTGGCGATATCACGCAGAGCGCGAGCATCGCGTAGATCTATTTCAGGATAAGTACCTAGCGAAATACGAGGCTGTTTGCCCGCCCAAGAAAAACGAAAGTGCCAACTCTTGGTGCCTTTCGTATTCACAAAAAGCGCGAGACCATCAAAATCAGGAAGGGTGTAGTTTTTGGCGCGAGGCTTGGCGTGTCGGACCGCCGTAATGGTAAGGGCCATCGTACTAACTCCACTCATAAGAATGAAGGAGTGTTGTACGGTTTTCAGAGGGCCAAGCATCCCTAAAATCCGATTTACCAAGCGTCGAATTGATGTACTAAAAAATGCACTAAAAAATTGCGGCTGTTGATGTATCGGAGTGGACTTTACTGGAACTAAAAAAGAGGCCAAAGCCTCTTTTTTTGTATTCTAAATACTTCAATGGAAGTCTATAGAAAAATAATTGGAGCGGGAAACGAGACTCGAACTCGCGACCCCGACCTTGGCAAGGTCGTGCTCTACCAACTGAGCTATTCCCGCGTCTTGGTGGTGTGCATTCTATAGAATCCAGAACCCCCGTCAACCCCTTGATTCAAAAAAGTTTTATTTCTTTTCAACGGTGGTACGCAGATGCGGCCAGGCGGCGCGCAAATACTGAAGCATGGACCACAGGGTCAGGCCGGCGGCGATGAGCAGCAAGGCGTAACCGATAAGAACCCAAATCGAGAAGTCCGATGGGTTGGCCAGCAAAATCACCAGCGCAAGCATTTGCGCGGCGGTTTTCCATTTGCCCATGTTGGAGACGGCCACGTGGGCGCGGGCGCCGATTTCGGCCATCCACTCGCGCAGGGCCGAGACAACGATCTCGCGGCCGATGATCACGGCGGCCGGCAGGGTCAGCCACAGGTTGCCATGTTCCTGCACCAGCAGGACCAGGGCGACGGCGACCATGAGTTTGTCGGCCACAGGGTCAAGGAACGCGCCGAATGGCGTGCTCTGCTCCAGGCGGCGCGCCAGGTAGCCGTCGAGCCAGTCGGTTGCGGCAGCGAAGGCAAACACCGAACTGGAGGCGGCGTAGCTCCATTCGTAGGGCAAATAGAACAACAAAATGAAAATCGGGATAAGCAGGACGCGTAGAACGGTGATCAGATTAGGGATATTCATCGGCACAACTGGCTACGAGGTGAGAAGGCATTCTATTCGCTGTGCAGACTTGCATAAATCAATTCTGCGAGCTTTTTACTGATACCGGGGGCTTTGGCTATTTCGTCAATGCTGGCACGGGATAGCTCCTGCAAGCCACCAAAATGTTTAAGCAAGTCGCGACGGCGCGTCGGGCCAACGCCCGCCACCCCTTCCAGGGTTGAGGTTCGCCGGGTTTTGCCACGGCGGGCGCGGTGGCCGGTAATGGCAAAACGGTGGGCTTCGTCACGAATCTGTTGGATCAGGTGCAATGCGGGTGAGTCGCCCTTCAAAGTGAACTCATGGGCGGCATCATTCAAGTACAACGTCTCGAAACCGGCCTTGCGCGTGGCGCCCTTGGCTACGCCGAGCAGGATCAGGTCGGGCACGGCCAGTTCGTTGAGCACGTCACGGGCCATGGACAACTGGCCCTTGCCGCCGTCTACCAGCAGGATATCGGGGAGCTTGCCCTCGCCGTCCTTGAGCTTACTGAAGCGCCGCGTGAGCGCCTGGTGCATGGCGGCGTAGTCATCGCCGGCGGTGACGCCTTCGATGTTGTAGCGCCGGTAATCGGACTTGATCGGCCCTTCCGGCCCGAATACCACGCAGGAAGCCACGGTGGCTTCGCCGCTGGAGTGGCTGATGTCGTAGCACTCCAGGCGCTGGGGCGGCTCGTCGAGGTTGAGGACCTCGGCCAGGGCATCGAAACGTGCGGCAACGTGCTGACGATTGGCCAGACGCGCGCCCAGGGCCTGTTCGGCGTTGGTCACCGCCAGTTGCTGCCAGCGCGCGCGGGTACCGCGTACACGGTGGCTGATGTCCAGCTCGCGCCCGCGCAGCTCGTGGATCGCCTCGATCAGCGTGGGGAAGTCCTCATGCACCACGTTGACGATCAGTTCGGACGGCAAGTCGCGCTCGGGGCTACTGACGTAGTACTGGCCAAGGAAGGCGGCCATGACTTCGGCCACTTCCTCGTCGATACCAGTCTGCGGGAAGAAGTTCTTGCTGCCCAACACTCGCCCGCCACGCACGCTGATCAGGTGCACACAGGCGCCGCCCGGGTTGACGAATGCAGCGATCACATCGACGTCGCCGTTGCCACCCTCCATGCTTTGCTGGTCCTGCACGCGGCGCAACAGCGAAATCTGGTCGCGCAACTCAGCGGCCCGTTCGAAATCCAGGGTGCTGGCGGCCTGCTCCATGGCGCCGGAGAGTTCATCGGTGAGGGCATTACTGCGTCCTTCGAGGAACATCACCGAATGGCGCACGTCTTCGGCGTATTCAGCAGGTTCAACCAAGCCGACACAGGGTGCCTTGCAACGTTTGATCTGGTATTGCAGGCACGGCCGCGTGCGGTTTTTGTAGAAGCTGTCTTCGCACTGGCGCACAAAAAAGGTCTTTTGCAGCAGGCTCAGGCTTTCGCGGATCGCACCGGCGCTCGGGTACGGGCCGAAATACTTGCCTTTGGCCTTCTTTGCGCCTCGGTGAATGCTCAGGCGCGGGAAGTTGCCGTCGGACAAATACACATAGGGGTAGGATTTGTCGTCACGCAGCAGGATGTTGTAGGGCGGCCGCCACTCCTTGATCAGCGTCTGCTCCAGCAGCAGCGCCTCGGTTTCATTGGCGGTGATGGTGGTTTCAACCTGGGCGATACGCGCCACCAGCGCGGCGGTTTTCGGCGCCAGCCCGGCCTTGCGAAAGTAGCTCGCCAGGCGGTTCTTCAGGTTCTTGGCTTTGCCCACGTAAAGCAGGCGTGCCTCGCTGTCGAACATGCGGTACACGCCAGGGCGGCCACTGCAGGTTGAGAGAAAGGCACTTGGATCAAACGGTGTGGTCATGTCAGGCGCTGGCGTCCACCATGCCGTGGCGTACCGCGAGCAGGGTCAACTCAACATCACTGCTGATGGCGAGCTTCTCGAAAATACGATAGCGGTAGGTGTTGACGGTTTTGGGCGACAGGCACAGCTTGTCGGAGATCGTCTGTACTTTCTGGCAGCCGACGATCATCAAGGCGATCTGGATTTCCCGCTCCGACAGCGCATCAAACGGCGAGTCGCTGGTAGGCTGGAACGATTTGATCGCCAACTGCTGGGCAATCTGCGGGCTGATATAGCGCTGGCCGGCAAATACCAGGCGTATGGCTTGCACCATCTCGGCCAGGCCTGCGCCCTTGGTCAGGTAACCGGCTGCCCCAGCTTGCAGAAGCCTCGTAGGAAACGGATCTTCCTCGCACACAGTGACCACCACGACCTTGATGTCCGGATGGCTGCGCAACAATTTGGTGGTGGCACCAAGACCGCCAATCCCAGGCATCTTGACGTCCATCAAAACCACATCGGGTTTCAACTCCCGAGCCTTGATCAGGGATTCCTCCCCCGATTCAGCCTGGCCGACTACTTGCAGGCCATCGATGTCAGCCAGCATTCGTGTAATGCCCGTACGAACGAGATCATGGTCATCGACTACTAGCACCCTAATCAAGCAGACACCTCGCGATATGGTCTTATAGGTTGCTGAACACCTTAGCAAAAAACCAAGGCGCAGACCTAGCTGCTAGCGTCATATATATAGAGTTTCAACGCGATGCGGCGGCCCGTCGGATGACAAGCAGCGCTATTTCCTGGGTAAAAGGTCAGGAATCCTGGGGTTGCGGTTTGCTTTTCCCATTCGACGCAGCCGAATGTTCGGCCAGGGTAGACGTCAGGCGGCGGATTGCATCATGGTCTTCCTTGAACATGGCGCGGTAATCACCGAGGACCTTTTCTTCTATCTGGCTGAGGTTTTCCAGTTGAA
>NZ_VBVZ01000469.1 GCF_005863185.1 Pseudomonas edaphica | reverse complement strand
GACTTATAAGGGTCTCTCGTCTCAACCAAGCGTAGGCGCTGTAGGGGAGGCCGTCTAATCGGCCAGGTGCAATTTATTATTTGCCGGTAAGGCCGTTCAGCAAACCGCCCAGACCGCCGCTTGTACCCGTGGTTGTAGTGCCACTGCCCGATGTGCTGGCGCCGGTGCCGCCGGTGAGGCCGCCGAGCAAGCCACCGCTACTGCCACTGGTGCCGCCGGTGACCAAACCACCTACCGAGCCTACGGTGTTGCCGACTGTGGTGACGGTGGTACCTACCGCGTTGGTGATTGGGTTGGCATTAGCTGTGGTCAGGTTAGTGCCGATACCACTCACCGCACCGCCGACTTGAGTCACCAGGCCGTTGACTGGAGCGCCGAGGCCGGTAGTGGTGCCGACGTTTTGGGTCAGGCTGGTTACACCGGACGTTACTGGGTTAAGCGCCGCGCCCACGTTAGTGGCCAGGCCTGCCACCGGCGCAGTGGCGGCGGTGTTGGCGACGCCCGTGCCACCGAGAACGGTGCCGAGCGAGGCGACCGTGTTGCCCAATGCGCCACCGGTGACACCTGCTGCACTCACAGTGCCGTTGGTGTTGCCGGCGTTCAGGCCGCTACCCACGTTGGCCACCAGGCCACCGACCAGTTCAGGCAGGCCGGGCGCTGCTGCGCCACTGGCTGGAGCGACATAGCCGCCGGATTTATCGAGTGTGCCGCCTACGCCCGTCAGAGCGCTGCCGACGATGGTGGTAACAGGGTTGCCGGTGCCGCCAGCACTGGCGACTTGGGTGCCCAGGCCGGTGACGGTGCTGCCGACTTTATCCAGCAGCCCATTCACAGGGGTGCCCAGGCCGGTTGCCTTGCCGAGGTTGCCGGTAGTGTTTTCCACCAGCGACACCACAGGCACCAGTACTTTGCCGCCCACTGTGTTAGTTAACGAGCCCAATGGGCCAGTGGTGCTGGCAGTGCTGACGGTATCGCCGAGCATGGTGACGGCTTGACCGACTTTGTCCACTACACCACCTACCGCTCCACCGACGCCACCGGTCAAACCGCCCACTACGGGTACGCCGCCGAGGGTGGTCGAGAGCGATTTCCCAGTGGTCGACAGGCCAGTGCCCAGATCGGCAACGCCATTACCTACACCTGCGACCGTGATGCCCAGGGAGTTGCTGTTAGTGCCCAGCGAACCAAGACCGCTGGTGACGCCAGTGCCGATGCTGGTGACTGCAGTGCCGGTCGCCGTAACCAGGCCGCCTGCTGTTGTGCCGACGATAGGCACATTGTTCAAGGTCGAACCGAGGTCACCGACCGCTGCGCCTACGTTACCGACAGTGCCGCCCAGGGTGCCGGCAATCTGGCCGGTAACCAGAGGTGTAGTGGTTGAACCTGTGCCGCCGCCGGTTCCGCCACCTGTGCCACCGCCAGTGCCACCGCCGGTGCCGCCACCTGTGCCACCGCCGGTTCCGCCACCAGTGCCACCGCCAGTGCCACCACCGGTGCCGCCACCTGTGCCACCGCCGGTTCCGCCACCAGTGCCGCCACCGGTTCCACCACCTGTGCCGCCGCCAGTGCCGCCGCCGGTTCCGCCACCTGTGCCGCCGCCAGTGCCACCACCGGTACCGCCATCTGTACCGCCGCCAGTGCCACCACCGGTTCCGCCACCTGTACCACCGCCAGTACCACCGCCAGTACCACCACCAGCGCCGCTACCTGCACCTGCATCAGGAGAAGATGCCGCCACACTGCTGTGATGCCCGCCACCACCGCTGCTGCAGCCACCGAGGCTCATCGCCATGACCAGGGCCAGCGCGGTACTTGCTTTCCAAAGCACTACTTGAGTTTGAGTTTTCATGATTGAGTTTCCTTGCACCTGTACAACCTGGGTTGTTTTCAAACGCTCGCTATTTCTAGGGATAGCGATACGTTTGTCCGTGTTGTCATCACAGACCCGGGCACTCTTTCGCGCAACGCTCAACTTGGTATTAACGATTTATATACACCGGGCTGCAGTCGGCTTAATGACTAATACGAAGGGTGTAATCGAGGGGTGTATCAAGATATTTATATTTTAAAAATCATGGGCTTGAATAAACAAACGGACGCCGAGGCGTCCGCTATAACTTAGGGTGTATATATACAATTAATGTGCTTTTTTCAGGCGATGGGTTGCCACTTACCGAGCATATGTTGAATATCGCCGGGGCCGTTCAACTGTAACTCTCCGCTCGAGCCTGCGGCGCTGCTGAGCAAAACAACTTCACTGGGCAGGCGTACCGGTTTTTTGAACTCGACGTCTATTTCTACATTGGCGGCAGGCAAGTGCTCGTGTAGCGCGGCCAATGTACGGGCGGTATTCCACAGCCCATGAGCGATAGCCTGGGGAAAGCCGAACAGCTTGGCCGTCAGCGCGCTCAGGTGGATCGGGTTGTAGTCGCCGGATACCCGCGCGTATTGGCGGCCGATATCAGCGGGCGCCTTCCACCGCGCCAGTTCGCTGACATTGCCGAAGACGGACAAGGGCTCCACTTGCGCCTCGCCGTCCAGCTTCACGCCTCGACACAGCATGCGGCTGTTGGCTTCCCACAACAGTCCCAGCGCATCCTCGACCGTGGTCACAATGTCAAAGGTCGCACCTTTGGCGTGGGGCTGCAGATTGTGCGCGTATACACCGACCAGCAGGTTATTCACGCCGCCCAATGGCCGGTGGATACGAATGCGATTGCTCAGGTGAATCAACCCCAGCAGTGGAAAGGGGAATTTTTTGTCGGTGAGTAATTGCATCTGCAAACCGAACGCCAGGATATGCGGGTAAGTGCCCGGCAGCACCGGGCTGTCGGCAAACCCGCAGACCTTGCGATAAGCCGCGACGTCGGCCGGGTTCACGCGCACATGGCAGCGCAACCCTTCATCCGGCAAGGTGCTGCCGCTGATCTTGCGCTTGAGCGCCGCCCGCCAATACAGCGGCAACAGAAACGGGGTGCTGTCCAATGTCTGCCACTGCATAGTCACGCTCCCAGCAGGCTTTGCCCACATACGCGCAGCGCCTGGCCGCTGACGGCCCCGGAACCCGGCTGCCCGAGCCAGGCGACGGCTTCGGCCACGTCTTGCGGCAAACCACCCTGGCCCAAGGAACTCATGCGCCGCCCGGCTTCACGCAGGGCGAAGGGAATGTGCGCGGTCATCTGGGTTTCGATAAAACCCGGCGCGACCGCGTTGATGCTGATGCCACGCTCGCCCAGCAGCGGCGCCCACGCCTGGGCAAGGCCAATCAGCCCGGCCTTGCTCGCGGCGTAGTTGGTTTGCCCGCGATTACCGGCAATCCCGCTGATCGACGCCAGCAGCACTACGCGGCCGTTGTCGTGCAGGGTGCCGCTATCAAGCAGGGCTTTGGTCAGCACTTGGGGCGCGTTGAGGTTGACCGCCAATACGGCGTCCCAATATTCCGGCGTCATGTTGGCCAGGGTTTTATCGCGGGTGATGCCGGCGTTATGCACCACGATGTCGATGCCGTCGGGCAGGTGTTCGATCAACTGTGTGGCCGCGTCTTCGGCGCAGATATCCAGCACCACGGTGCGCGCACCCAAGCGAGCGGCGAGGGCTTCGAGGTCGGCCTTGGCCTGGGGCACATCCAGCACGATCACTTCGGCACCGTCGCGCGCCAGGGTTTCGGCAATGGAGGCGCCGATACCACGCGCAGCACCCGTGACCAGCGCCTTGCGCCCGGCCAGCGGGCGCGTCCAGTCTTCAACCGGGGTGGCGCAGGCCTGCAGGCGAATGACCTGGCCAGAGATATACGCACTTTTCGGTGACAGGAAGAAACGCAGCGCGCCTTCCAGCTGATCTTCAGCGCCGTCGCCCACATACAACAGTTGCAACACGCCGCCGCTGCGCAATTCCTTGGCCAGTGAACGGCTGAAACCCTCCAGGGCACGCTGTGCACTGGCGGCAAACGGGTCGCTGAGGCTTTCCGGCGCGCGTCCCAGAATCACCAGATGTGCGCTGTGATCGAGATTTTTCAGCAAAGGCTGAAAGAATTCGCGCAGTTGCTTGAGTTGGTCGGTGTGCTGCAAGTCGCTGGCGTCAAACACCACGGCCTTGAGCTTGGGGCCGTGGCCTGGGATCCAGGTCGACGATTCGGCGCCGTAGGTGTAAATCGCGTCGGTCAGTTTGTGCGCAAATACCTGCACCTTGGCGGCCAGCGCGCCACCGCCCAGCAGCAGAGCACCTTCCACCGGGCGCAGGCGCCCAGCTTGCCAGCGTTCCAGGCGTACCGGTGACGGCAGGCCAATGGCGGCGACCAGGCGATGGCCGAGGCTTGAGTTGGCGAAGTCGATATAACGGTCAGACATGGAACGCTCTCCGAGTGCTGGGGTTCAAACGGTGGACCATCAATAGGTGAAAGTCGTTCGATTGAGCCTAGGCTAGGCTCAGAGATTCACCCCATAACCTTCAGGGAGCTTTCCATGACTCAATTGCGCCGTGTAGCGATCATTGGCGGTAACCGCATCCCCTTCGCCCGTTCCAATGGCCCATATGCCACGGCGAGTAACCAGGCGATGCTCACCGCTGCCCTCGAAGGCCTGATCGAGCGCTACAACCTGCACGGCCTGCGCATCGGCGAGGTGGCGGCCGGTGCGGTGCTCAAGCATTCGCGCGACTTCAACCTCACCCGCGAATGCGTGCTGGGCTCGCGCCTGTCGCCGCAAACCCCGGCCTATGACATTCAGCAGGCGTGCGGCACCGGGCTGGAAGCGGCGTTGCTGGTGGCCAACAAGATTGCCCTGGGGCAGATCGAATGCGGGATTGCCGGCGGCGTCGACACTACGTCCGATGCGCCGATTGGTGTGAATGAAGGCCTGCGCAAAATCTTGTTGCAAGCCAACCGCAGCAAGTCCATGGCGGATAAATTAAAAGTCCTGTTACAACTTCGTCCCCATCACCTTAAGCCGCAGCTGCCACGCAATGGCGAGCCGCGCACCGGCCTGTCCATGGGCCAGCATTGCGAGCTGATGGCGCAGAC
>NZ_VBVZ01000468.1 GCF_005863185.1 Pseudomonas edaphica | reverse complement strand
GCATTGGCAACAGGGTTGATGGCATAACGCTTCCTTCCTTGGTTTGACATCCGGGAGGAGTACGTACCGGTTAAGACAGCATAGTTGAGTTCCCTTGAAATCGACGGCAAGTTGGCGTCAAATCAGCTGCGTGGCTGCGTGCATCAAGCGCAGAAACGCGGCGGGATACCAGGGTTCAATTTAGCTCTATTACGTTTATTTTTAAGGCGCAGTAACCATGGATGAACAGCTTGCGACCCCACCCACGATTCTGCTGGTTGATGATGAAGAATCGATCCTCAACAGCCTGCGCCGCCTGTTGCGCGGCCAACCCTTCAATGTCGTGCTCGCCGGCAGCGGCGCCCAGGCCCTGGAGATCATGGCGGCCCAGCCCATCGACCTGGTGATGAGCGACGCGCGCATGCCCGGCATGGACGGCGCGCAGTTGCTGGCTGAAGTCCACCGGCTGTACCCGGCCACCAGCCGCATCCTGTTGACCGGCTATGCTGACCTTGCGACGATCATCAAGGCGATCAACGAAGGGCAGATTCACCGTTACATCAGCAAACCCTGGAATGACGAAGAACTGCCGCTGGTGTTGCGCCAGGCCCTGGAGCATCAGCGCCTGGAGCGCCTGGCCCATGAGCAGAACGATCAGCTCAAGGTGTTGAACGCCAACCTGGAAAAGCGCGTGGCAGCCCGTACCAGCGAGCTGCAACAGACCGCCGACATGCTCGATCTGGCCTACGACGAGCTCAAGCGCAGCTACGTGACCGGTACCGAAGTGTTTTCGCTGTTGGCCAACCTGCGCTTGCCCAAGGACAAACAGACCAACCGCGCCTTGATCGAACTGGTCCGGGTCTACTGCGCGGCCCAGTCCATCGACGAAGCCAGCACCCGCGACCTGACCATGGCCGCTGCGCTGTACAACATTGGCAAGCTGAGCTGGAGCGACAGCATGATGGTTGCGCCGTCGGACAAGCTGCACAGCACCGACCGTGGCCTGTATCGCGAGTACCCGACCCAGAGCGAATCGCTGCTGATGACCCTGGAACCGATGAAGGATGCGGCGCGGATCATTCGCCACCACCAGGAGCGTTGGGACGGTACAGGGTTTCCCGATCACCTCAAGGGCGATGCGATCCCGCCCGGCTCGCGCCTGCTTAAACTGGCAGTGGACTTCATCGAACTGCAAAAAGGCTTGATCCTTGAACGGCATCTGAACAGCGACGAAGCGTTGCTGTATATCCGCAAGTACGCCGGTCGCCTTTACGATCCGGAGCTGGTGGAAGACTTCGTGCAGGCCTGCGCGGCCTTCCTCAGCGATGTGACCTTGGGCGACCCCAGCGTCAAGGTCCTCTCCACCCGAGAGCTGGAAGCCGGCATGGTGCTGGCCCGCAACCTCAATGCCGATAACGGCATGCTGTTGCTTAACGCCGGCAAGGTGTTGAATCTGCCGCTGGTGGACAAGCTGATCGCGTTCGAGGCGATGGAAGGCGCGAAATACAGCGTATTTATCAAACAACCTGAAGAGACACCGATCCTTTCATGAGCATTTCCACTATTCGAATCGCCGCCGCCCTGCTGATCGGCAGCGACGGTCAAACCCTGCTGGTACGCAAACGTGGCACCCAGGCGTTCATGCAGCCCGGCGGCAAGATCGACGCCGGTGAGCAACCCGCCGAGGCGCTGGCCCGTGAGCTGTACGAAGAACTGAACCTGTGTATCAAACCGAGTGACGCCGTGTACTTGGGCCAGTTCTCGGCGCCTGCCGCCAACGAACCGGGTTTTACGGTGCACGCCGAGTTGTTCCAGGTGCACATTGATGTGCCGGTGACGCCCGCTGCCGAGATTGAAGAAGTGCGCTGGATCGACCCGGCCGGTGACGGCGGCTTGCACCTGGCGCCTTTAACGCGGGATTTGATCCTGCCGTTTTACCGAAAGTCGCTCACCGCATGCTGATTCGCCCACTGGGTGCCCACGACGCCGAGGCATATCGAGCGCTGATGCTTGAGGCCTACGGCGCCTATCCCCAAGCGTTTACCTCCAGCGTCGCCGAGCGCGCGCGGATGCCAATGAGTTGGTGGGAAAAGCGCCTGGACAATCCGTTGGACCGGGTACTCGGCGCGTTCGCGGCTGACACCTTGGCCGGGATTGTCGGCCTGGCCTTTGAACCCCGGGAAAAGGCGCGGCACAAAGTCACGCTGTTCGGCATGTTCGTGACCGAGGCTTATCAGCGCAAGGGCCTGGGCCGTGAGTTGCTGGAGGCGGCGCTCGATGCCGCGCGACGCCAGCCCGGCGTCAAACTGATCCAACTGACCGTCACCGCCGGCAACGACGCAGCCTTCGCGCTGTACCAGCGCTGCGGTTTTATTCAATACGGCCTGGAGCCGTTGGCGGTGCGGGTGGGGATCGAGTATTTCGACAAGGTCCACATGTGGCGTGAACTCAAAGGCGACTGAAATTCCATAGGGGAACCATAGTTCTGTGTGGGAGCTGGCTTGTCGAATCGTCGCACCGCTGCGATAGCATCAACTCTGTGTACCTGACACACCGAGGTGTCTGCATCGCAGGCAAGCCAGCTCCCACATTAGAGTCCTCATTGTGTTCACCTTTGTGCGTGATTAACGCACGGCGCTGACTCCATCCAAGGTCGAAAACGACGTGTCTTTCGCCGTCAGCAAGAAGTCGCGCATATACGGCGCATCCAGCATGTCCGCACGGATCCCCGCATACAACGTCGCGAACAAGCCTTTTTCGCCCAAACGCTTGGCCTTCACATACCCACGCGCGCTGTATTCATGCAGCGCCCAATGGGGCATGCCGCACACGCCACGGCCGCTGGCGACCAATTGCATCATCATCACCGTCAGCTCCGAGGTGCGCACCTGGGCCGGCTCCACGTCGGCCGGTTCCAGGAAGCGCGTGAAGATGTCCAGGCGGTCGCGCTCAACCGGGTAGGTGATCAGGGTTTCGCTGAGCAAGTCTTGCGGCACGATGTACGACTTGTTCGCCAGCGCATGCTGGTTGGCCACGGCCAACATGGCTTCGTAGGTAAACAAGGGTACATAGGTGATGCCCGGCAGTTCCAGCGGGTCGGAGGTCACCACCAGGTCCAGGTCGCCACGGGCCAGGGCCGGCAGCGGCGCGAAGGCAAAGCCTGAGGCCAGGTCCAGTTCGACTTCCGGCCAGGCATCGCGGAACTGGTCGATGGTCGGCATCAGCCACTGGAAGCAGCTGTGGCATTCGATGGCCATGTGCAAGCGCCCGGCGGTGCCACCGGCCAAACGCGCAATGTCACGCTCGGCGCCGCGCAACAAGGGCAGGGTGGCATCGGCCAGTTGCAGCAGGCGCAAGCCGGCGCTGGTAAAGCGCAGCGGTTTGGTTTTGCGTACGAACAGCGGCATGCCCAGGCGCTCTTCCAGTTCTTTGAACTGGTGGGACAGCGCCGATTGCGTCAGGTGCAGGCGTTCGGCGGCTTCGACCAGGCTGTCGGCTTCGCGCAATGCGTGCAGGGTCTTGAGGTGGCGGATTTCGAGCACGGGCGCTCCATGAAGATAATTTGTGATGATTAGATATGTCGTGAGTTTGTCTCATGTTGCCAGTCATGTCGACCATGACCGTTGGGCGCACTTCATCAAACTGTCACGCAACTGTGGCAGCGCGCTTGTACAAACTTCATCAGACTCGCGCTCTACTGGGGTTCTGCGTTTCGGTGTTTTTCATGCGCGTGTTGTTTTTATTGGCCGCTCTAGTGTTCGGCCTGCCGTCTTTTGCGGCTTCTCGATGTGATGTCAATGTCCCGACCCAAACGGTCGACCTGGAAAAAGTCAGCATCGCCTATCAGAGCATCGGCCGGGAGTCGGACCCGGCGTTGCTGTTGGTCATGGGCCTGGGCGGGCAGTTGATCCACTGGCCGGATGAAGTGGTGGTGGCCTTGTGTGAACAGGGTTTTCGCGTGATCCGCTACGACAACCGTGACGTTGGTTTGTCCACCTGGCGCCAGGCTCCCGCCAGCGCCAACCTGACGTTCGAAGTGCTGCGCTACAAGCTCGGTTTGCCGGTGGCGGCGCCGTACACGCTGACCGACATGGCCGACGATGCATTGGGCTTGATGGACGCGCTGCAGATTCAGCAATTCCACGTGCTGGGCGCGAGTATGGGCGGCATGATCGCCCAGCACCTGGCAGCCATGGCGCCGCAGCGGGTCGAAAGCCTGACGCTGGTGATGACCAGTTCCGGCGCCGAAGGCTTGCCGGCGCCCAACGCGGCGTTGGTGCAGTTGCTGTCGCGGCGCAGCGCGCCAAACCGTGAAGTGGCGCTGGAGCAACAAGCCGATTTACTCGCAGCCCTGGGCAGCCCCAACGTGAAAGATGATCGCCAGGCGCTGCTGCACCAGGCCGCGCTGTCCTACGACCGCGCCTTCAACCCGGACGGCGTGAAGCGTCAGATCATGGCGATTTTGGCTGAGCCGAGCCGCGTGCCTTTGCTTAACCAATTGCGCGTGCCGACCCTGGTGGTGCACGGCACCGCCGACCCGTTGTTGCCGGTGATGCACGGCGTACACCTGGCCGCGCATATCCAGAGCAGCCAGCTGAAGCTCATACCGGGCATGGCCCACCGCTTCCAGGAAGCCTTCAAGGCACCGCTGCTGACGGCTGTGTTGCCGTATCTGAAAGCCCATCGCGAAGATGCCGCGCATTGGGCGCAGATTGATCTGGGCGAGCCTTCGAAGGTGCTGTGAAGTTGGTGTATGGTGCAACCTTTATGGCGCACATTAATGCCAGCGAGGTTGCCTACCATGAGTACTCCCCTGAAAATCGATTTCGTCAGCGACGTGTCTTGCCCCTGGTGCATCATCGGCCTGCGCGGCCTGACCGAAGCCCTCGACCAACTGGGTAGCGAGGTGCAGGCCGAGATTCATTTCCAGCCGTTTGAGCTGAACCCGAAGATGCCGGCCGAAGGGCAGAACATCGTCGAGCACATCACCGAAAAGTACGGCTCCACCGCCGAGCAATCCCAGGCCAACCGTGAGCGTATCCGCG
>NZ_VBVZ01000467.1 GCF_005863185.1 Pseudomonas edaphica | reverse complement strand
TGACTAGTGCGCTGAAAGCCTGGCGCACGATAAACGTATCGTTCGCCGCCCTCTAAGCAACCAGACTAAATGGCAGGGCCCTTCAGCTCGATCCGGTTGTCATCCGGGTCATTGAAATAGATCGACCAGCCTGTTCCGTCTGCGCCATAGCGCTTCTGCGCCTTTTCCGCAAACACACCCGCCTCAGCCAAGTGGTTGAGAATCGCGGATTCATCAAAAGGCTCAACCCTCAGGCAGACGTGATCGACATTATGCCTTTGCTTGCCCGCCGGCTCCCCACCTTCACGACCGATCGACCCGTTCACATCGACCAGGTCAATCAGGGACGTCCCGGCACTCAGGTGGATCATGCCGAGGTCGTCACGGCGCTTTTTGACCTCACAGCCCAGTACCGAGGTGTAAAACGCCAGGCTGCGGGTGATGTCTTTCACGCGTAAAACAACATGATCTATATGTTGGATTGAAAAGGTGCGCATTGCGATCATTCCTGTTTGATCATTGGTTTTGGTGTCGCCAAAGTCTTCAACTTAGCTGATTCTGGAAAACGAGTGCTGCATTTAACCCGTGGCATCGGCCCAGGACAGTCAGCCAACCCGCTTGGTGCAATGCCAGGTTGGCTGCGTAGATCACTGATCTGACAAGGTTTTTCAGCTCAGGATGAGCACGATAAAGGTGCGCCTCGACCTTGCATCCAAGCGCCGGGGTCTATATATTCCCAACCCTGCAACACCGCGCTACCGCCCGAATGGCGAAACTGGTAGACGCATGGGACTTAAAATCCCCCGCTCGTAAGGGCGTCCCGGTTCGATTCCGGGTTCGGGCACCATAGATATCAAGGGCTTGCATGATTTTTCATGCGAGCCCTTTTTCGTTTGTGCTCCCCCAAATTAGAAAACTCCACCGCTCGTTTTGTCGGCATGACATGTTTGCCGATCCTTTTGCGTGTGTAGCCATCCTGACATTCCCCTGATCCTTCGCGACCTTTGCTTCTACTCAGAGCAAAGCGGCAACGCGTTGATTCTTTGTTCGGTTTTTGTAACAGATTGTTTGCGGCAGGCGCAGAAACCTATAAAGTTAACCTTTCGGTCAGCTTTGCACTGTCAACTCCAGCCTTTTGTTTCCAGCGAAAGCGCTCCTGCAAGGATCGAGACCCCCAGAACATAACTAAAAGGGCGGACCCATAACCGCCCAGAGGATGATCCATGTCCAACCGTGATATTTCCCGGCGCTCGTTCCTTCAGGGCGGGCTGGTGGCGGGTGTGAGCGTGACGCTTACACCGCTCAGCACCCAGGCGCTGGCTGCCTTGATGGAAAACAGCGTGACCGTGCCGTCCGAGCAATGGCTGGGCAACAACGGCAAGGCGCGCTCGCGTAACGACGCCTTGTCCAAGGTCTGCGGCAGCAAAGTCTTTGCCCGCGACATCCGCGCCAAGGACATGCCGGGCTGGCCGCAGCAGCAGGGCCACGCCATGTTGCTGAAAACAACCAAGGCCGATCGCATCTACGCCGGCTACGATCTGTCGTGGCTCGGTGCCGACTTGCAGCCTGACCGCATTGTGACCGCCGCCGACCTGGACAAGGACGGTATCGTCTTCCCGGAAGAACACGCGCCGGATCCGCTGCTGCCGGAAGGCAAGGTGCCGATGTTCATCGGTCACCCTGTGGCGATCCTGATCTGGAACGACTTCGAGCGTTTCCGCCAGGCCAAGGCCAAACTCAAATTCAATGACAAAGCCATCCGTTACGGCGCCCAGGTGCCGTACTACGAACGTGACCCATACGGCAGCTTCCGCTACGTGCGCGTCGGCGGTGCGACCTCGGCGGACGAGGATGAATTCGCCAGCCTCAAGGATTCGATCCTGTTCCCCATGCTGAAAAACCGTCGCCCGGTGTGGAATTCCCAGCCGGACCTGCACGGCAACCTGACCGAGCGCGGGCTGTTTTACGCCGACCGGATGCAGCAGCAAATCGACGCGCAGCCCGACAACTGGCTGGTGTTCGACGAGCGCTACAAAACCCCGTCGATTGAACCGGCGGCGATGGAACCGGACAATGGCAACGGCTGGTACGACCCGGCCACCAAAACCTTGCACTTTGTCGTCGCGACTCAGTGCCCGCTGGAAGCCGCCACCGAAACCGCAAAAATGATCGCGCCATCGCGCTTCGGCCTGGCGAACCTGAACATGCACCCGGGCTACACCGTTGGTTACGGTTCCAAGGATCACAACATTTTTGTCTACTACGCAGCCCTCGCCGCGTTGTATGGCGCCGGTGTCCCGGTGCGCCTGGCCAACGACCGCTATGAGCAGTTCCAGAGTGGCATCAAGCGTCACCCGTTCGACATCCGTTACCAATTGGCGGTGGACAAGAACGATCACAGTTTCCAGATTTTTCGCGCCGAGATGAACGTCGATGGCGGCGGGCGGATCAACTACAGCCCTTCGGTGGCGGCGGTTGGCGCCACGGCAGCGCAGTCGATTTACTACATGCCGCAGAACGATTTGCAGGTCACGGCCTACCATTCCCGCGCGGTTGAAGCGGGTTCGATGCGCGGTTACGGCACCCTGCAGAGCATGGCCTCGACCGAGATGATGGTCGACGAAATCGCCGGGCGTCTGGGCATCGACGCCATCGACCTGCGCAAGAAAAACGCCATGCTCTCGGGCATGAAAAACACCCAGGGCGCGGTGCCGGCCGGGGCGTTGCGCTTACACGAGATTCTCGACAAAGCGGCTGCCCACGACGTCTGGAAAAACCGCGACCAGATCAAAAAGACGCGCGAAGCCGCTGACCCGGATAACTGGTATGGCGTGGGTTTTGCCATCTGCCAGAAAGACTTCGGCACCGGCTCCGAGGCGCCGATGGCCAGCATCGAATTCACCGCCGAAGGCCACGTGACGTTGCGCCATATCGGCATTGAAATCGGCACCGGCATGTCCACCTCGCAAGCGCTGGTTGTGGCGGATTTCATCGGCATTCCGGCCACGCAAGTGAAGACCGGCGAAACCGAATGGCAAGAGTTGCAACTGATCACGGGCGGCAACCCTTACGTCATGAGCCAGGCCGAGCAGGATGGTTTTTTGCGCAACCCACGTTGGGTCGGCAAACTGGCGTCGGCCTCGTCGGCGACCAATTCTGCGTATTACTTCAGCCACGCCACCCGTGAAGCCTCTCGGGTGCTGTTCAACCACGGCCTGTGGCCGGCGGCGTTGCAGATCTGGGGCCAAGGCCCTTACGGCGGCCAGGCCAACCCGTATGTGGTGCGCCGCGAAGACGCGCATTGGGTTGACGGCAAACTCACCGCCAATGGCATGCAGCCGCTGAGTTTTGCGCAATTGGCCAAACACGCCCATGAAAAAGGCCTGGTGACCGGCGCTACCGTGCACGGCTTCAACCGCTGGAGCTGGGCCGAGGCCGATTACAGCATCGACGGCGTGCGTGAACGCCTGCCGCTCGACGGTCTGGCCGTGAAGTACGGCGACGGCGCGCCGAAGGCGAAACTGGCGCAAATGACCAGCAACGGTTTCCACCTGCTGGATCGCCAGAACGTCCACTACCCGGACACCCAGTTGAACAATGCGGCGGTGACTTACTACAGCCCGGTCGCGACGCTGGTGGAATTGAAAGTGAACAAGGGCTCCGCCGACGTGCAAGTGCTCAACCATCACTCGTGGGTCGAGTGCGGTCGGGTGCTGGTGGAAGAGCTGGTCAAGGGTCAGCTCGAAGGCGGGATCGCCATGGGCATTGGCCATGCGTTGATGGAAGAGATGCCGCTGTACGAAGGCGGGCCGGGGGAGGGTGACTGGAATTTCAACCGTTACCGTTTGCCGATGGCCCGCCACGTTGCGGTGTGGAACCAGACGGCCGAAATCCTGGCGCCGCTGTCGCCGAGCGACCCGTCCAAGGGCATTGCCGAAGTGGTGATGATCCCGATTGTCGGCGCCATCGGTAACGCCGTGGCCCACGCCATCGGCAAACGTGTCCGCGACCTGCCCATCACTTCTGCGCGCATCAAGGAGGCCCTCAATGGCTAACCGTCCGTTTCAACTGACCCTCAACGGTCAATCCGTCGGCCCGGTGGACATCCCTGATGACCTGCCGATGATCGATTACCTGCACGAATACAAAAACCTCACCGGCTCGCGGCTCGGCTGCGGCCAGGGC
Source organism: Pseudomonas edaphica (assembly GCF_005863185.1). GTDB lineage: Bacteria > Pseudomonadota > Gammaproteobacteria > Pseudomonadales > Pseudomonadaceae > Aquipseudomonas > Aquipseudomonas edaphica. The sequence goes on along the minus strand of NZ_VBVZ01000467.1, from coordinate 862 downwards.
ATTTGCCACGCCTGTGTGGTGATCGTCGACAACCCGGACGGCACCAGCGAAGAAGTGCGCACCTGCATCACGGGGGCACACTATTTCGAAGGCAAAAAAGTCCGCACCATCGAAGGCCACGCAACCCGCGACGATCAGGGTAAAGTCACTGAGCTGAACCCGATCCAGCAGCGTTTTGTCGATGAATTCGCCTTCCAGTGCAGCTACTGCGCGCCGGGTTTCGTCAATGCCGCGACCGTGCTGGTCGAGAAGCTGCAGCGTCAGCCCATCGTCAAAAGCCAGCTGGAAAAAGTCATTGAGGACAGCCTCGGCCACCACATCTGCCGCTGCACCGGCTACGTGCGTTACTACAACTCGACCCGCAACGTGCTGACCGATCTCGGCCTGGTCAAGGAGGGTTAAGCATGAAGCAACTACTTTCCCGTCTTGCGCTGGCGGTTGGCCTGGCTGCGCCGGTGGTGTTGCGCACGCGGACGATCAAGTCAAACGCGGCGAATACCTCGCCCGCGCCGCTGACTGCATGGCCTGCCACACCGCACCGGGTGGCGCACCGTTTGCGGGCGGTCTGCCAATCATTTCGCCGTTCGGCACCATCTATGGCACCAACATCACCCCGAGCAAAGAGCACGGCATTGGCCTGTACACCGATGACGAATTCTTCGCCGCGCTCACCGAAGGCAAACGCCGGGACGGCGCGAATCTGTACCCGGCGATGCCGTACACCTCGTACCACCTGATGCCCCGTGCAGATTCGGACGCGATCCATGCGTACCTGAAAACCATCGAGCCTATCGAGCGTGCGGCGCCGGTTACCCGCCTGAGCTTTCCGTTCAACGTGCGTCTGGGCCTGATGGGCTGGAAC
>NZ_VBVZ01000466.1 GCF_005863185.1 Pseudomonas edaphica | reverse complement strand
TCCCACATTTGACTGCATTTTTCCGGTTGAAATGCGCTCAAGTGTGGGAGCTGGCTTGCCTGCGATAGCGGTCCTGAGCCAACCCCTCAGTCGCGGTAAAACACCTGCACCAGGTGGTAACCAAACTTGCTCTTGATCGGCCCGTGCACCACCTTCACCGGCTTCTTGAAGATCACCGCATCAATAACTCCCACCATCTGCCCAGGCCGCACTTCACCCAAATCACCGCCGCGCTTGCCGGAGGGGCAAGTGGAGTACTTTTTGGCCAGCACATCAAACGCTTCGCCCTTGGCAATGCGCTGCTTGAGCTGTTCGGCTTCTTCACTGGTTTTCACCAGAATATGACGGGCTTGGGCTTTCATAAGGTTCTACCAGGTGTGCGACGGCGCGCGATTATGCCTGAACTCATTCGTCGACGTTGATCATGCTGCGGATTTTAGTCGCCAGCAGATCAATGGAAAACGGCTTGGCCACCATGTCCATGCCGTCCTCCAGGAAGCCCTGGCGCTCGGCGGCTTGTTCAGCGTAACCGGTCATGAATAATACGCGCAGGCCCGGCCGGTGCTGACGGGCGATTTCGGCCAGTTGCCTGCCGTTCATGCCCGGCAGGCCGACATCGGTGACCAGCAGGTCCACGCGCAGGTCCGATTCCAGCAGCGGCAGCGCGGTGCGCGCATCTGCCGCCTGGTGAGCGGTGTAGCCCAGCTCGGCGAGCACATTGACCACCAGCATGCGCACCGCCGGGTCATCCTCGACCACCACCACCGCTTCACCGGCGAGTGCCAGCGGCGCTTCGCCCAAATGCGGCGGCAGGTTGCTTTCCAGCGCGGTGCCGTGCAACCGCGGCAGGTACAGGCGCACGCAGGTGCCCTGGCCGGGTTCGCTTTGGATGGTCACATGGCCGCCGGATTGCTGGGCAAAGCCGTAGATCATCGACAACCCCAGGCCGGTGCCCTGGCCGATGGGCTTGGTGGTGAAGAACGGGTCGAAGGCCTTGGCGAGAATCTTCGGCGCCATGCCGGTGCCGTTGTCGCAGACGCCGAGCATCACGTAGTCGCCGGCCTTGACCGGCTCCAGCGTGGTGATGTCGGTGCCGTCCAGGTAACTGTTGGCAGTTTCGATGCGTAATTCGCCGCCGTCGGGCATCGCGTCGCGAGCATTGATCACCAGGTTGAGCAAGGCGTTTTCCAGCTGGCTGGCATCGGTGTTGACCGGCCAGATATCTTTGCCCAATTGCACCTTGAGCGTGATATGCGCGCCTTTGGTGCGACGGAACAAATCTTCCAGGGACGCCACCAGCTCGTTCGGGTCCAGTGGCCGGCGGTCCAGCGATTGGCGGCGTGAGAAGGCCAGCAGCCGGTGGGTGAGGGCGGCCGCGCGATGGGCGGACGACACGGCCGCATCGGTAAAACGACCGATTTCGTCGCTGCGCCCGGCGGCGATATAGCGCTGCATCAAGTCCAGGCTGCCGATAATGCCGGTGAGCATATTGTTGAAGTCATGGGCGATACCGCCGGTGAGCTGGCCGACCGCTTCCATTTTTTGTGCATGGCGCAGTGCGTCTTCGGCGCGCTCACGCTCGAACATCTCGTTTTGCAGGCGCTGGTTGGCCTCGGCCAATGCCTGGGTGCGCTGGGCCACGCGTTCTTCAAGGTTTTCGTTGAGGTGGCGCAGGGCTTCTTCGGTGAGTTTGCGTTCGGTCTCATCGATCACAAAAATGTAGAAACCATTCACCGAGCCGTCATTGCTGAAGCGCGGCAAGTATTTCATCAGCGCATGGCGCGGCCGGCCGTCGCGGTGCGGGGTGATGGTCATGAAGCTGCAGGCCTTGCCGCGCAGCGCGGCGTCGATCTTGTCCGCGCGCCCGGCATACACCTCGTCGCCGAGTACTTCACGGATGCTTTTGCCGTACAGCTCCTGGGGCGTCATGCCGTACCAATCGAGGTAGGCGCTATTGTTGAGGCGAAAGCGCTGCTCGTGGTCGACATAACCGATCAGCACCGGCATGGCGTTGATGATCAGTTGCAGCTCGGTCTGGCTTTGGCGCAGCGCCTGTTCGGTCTGCTTGCGCTCGGTCAGGTCCAGCGCGGCCCCCAGGAAACGCGCCGGGCGGCCTTGGTGGTCCTTGTAGCAGCGGCCGCGGGCAAACACCCAGCGCACCTCGCCATCGGCCTGCAGCAGGCGGTATTCCTCGGCGTATTCGGTGCCGAAGGTGATGCAATGCTTGATGCTGCGCGCGACCATGCCGCGGTCTTCGGGGTGAACGCCGTGCAGGTAGTCGCTGATGGGGAGCAGGCCGGCGTCTTGCGGGTCGACACCGTGCAAGTGGGCAAAGTGGGCGTCGGCGATAAAGCGGTCTTCGCCGATATCCCAGTCCCAGGTGCCCACCGCATCGGTTGCCGCCAGTGCCAGTTGCAGACGTTGTTCGCTGTTGTGCTGGGCCTTGAGGCTGTCTTCGGAGCGCTGTTGCAGTTCGAGGGTTTTGCTGCGCCGCTCATTGGTCTCGATGGCAGTGACCAGGATCCCGGCCACGCTGCCGCCTTCGTCGCGCACCGGGCTGTAGGTGAGGTCGAGCCAGATTTCGGTGTCGCGGTTATTGCGTTGCAGCACAAAGCGTTGTTCGCTGAAGGTGCGCACCTGGCCGCCGAGCACCGCGTCGTAGATCGGCGCAGTAAAACTCTCAAGCTCCGGCCAGGTGTCATGGGCCGGTCGGCCCAGCGCCTCGGGATGCTTGTTGCCCGCGAGCACGGCGAAGCTGTCGTTATAGAGCTGGGTGAGCTGGCTGCCCCACAACAGCAGCATCGGCATCGGTGAATGGACGACGATATCGACGGCTGTGCGCAGGCTTTGCGGCCAGTCATCGGCCTCACCGAGCGGGCTTTGCGCCCAGTTCAGCCGCGCAATCAATGCGGCGGCTTCGCTACCGGTGGATGTTCCATTCATGAAAAAAGCCCTGCACCTGACACTTTGAAATACGACAACAGCCGATTATCCCGCGAGACGGGAACGGCTGACTACCCCTCGAAAAATAGCATGCATTGAGGGGTTGTCTTCAAATCAGTGCGTCAGAGCTGAAACCTTTCATCCGTCCGCCAGCTCAGGGCGGTTGCGAAACTGTTCCAGCGCCTGCGGGTTTGCCAGGGCATCGGTGTTTTTGACCGGCTCGCCATGCACCACATTGCGCACCGCCAGCTCGACGATCTTGCCACTGATGGTGCGCGGTATGTCGCTGACGGCGAGGATCTTCGCCGGGACATGGCGCGGCGTGGTGTTGGCGCGGATCACCTGGCGAATCTGCTGCTCCAGCGCGTCATCCAGCGTGACGCCTTCGTTGAGCCGCACAAACAACACCACCCGCACATCGTCCTGCCAGCGTTGGCCGATGGCCAGGCTCTCCAGCACCTGCGGGACTTTTTCCACCTGGCGATAAATTTCTGCGGTGCCGATGCGCACACCGCCGGGGTTGAGCACCGCGTCGGAGCGCCCATGAATCAGCAGGCTGCCATTGGCGCGCTGTTCGGCGTAGTCGCCCTGGGCCCACACGCCGGGGAACTGGCTGAAATACGAAGCCCGCAGTTTTTTCTGGTCGGGGTCATTCCACAGGCCAATCGGCATGGCCGGAAAGTGCCGGGTACACACCAGCTCGCCTTTTTCCCCGACCAGCAGCCGGCCCTGGTCGTCCCACACTTCGATGGCCATGGCCAGGCTCTTGCACTGCATTTCGCCGGTACACATAGTCATAACTCTGCGGCGATAGCGGCGAGCCGGTCGAGATCAGGCCTTTGAGGCTGCCCAAATCGTGGCTCAGGCGCGGTTGCAGGCCAGCCTTTTCCAGGGTGGCGAGAAACTTGGGGCTGGTACCGAATACGCTGATTTTTTCCGCGTCGATCAGGTCGATCAGCCGCTCGGGGCCGGGGTGAAACGGCGAGCCGTCATACAGCACCGCCGTGGCACCCAGGGCCAGCACTGACACCAGCCAGTTCCACATCATCCAGCCGCAGGTGGTGTAGTAGAACAGGCAGTCTTCGCGCGACAGGTCGGCGTGCAGTCCGTGTTCCTTTAGATGGGTGAGCAGCACGCCGCCGGTGCCGTGGATGATGCACTTGGGCACGCCCGTGGTGCCGCTGGAGTACAGGATATACAGCGGATGATCGAACGGCACCGCGGCAAATTCAGGCTCGCCGCCGGGTTGGTAGAAGTCGTTCCACAGTGCGACCCTGGCGTGGGTGCGGTAGTCCTCGACGCGTGCCGGGGGCCGGGCATACGGCACGATGATCAACTGTTCCAGGGACGGCAGGCGTTCGAGGATTTCATTGAGTTTGGTGCTTTGGTCGATGTTTTTGCCGGCGTAGCGGTAGCCCGCGCAGGTGATCAACACTTTGGGTTCTATCTGGCCGAAACGGTCGATCACGCCTTGGGTGCCGAAGTCCGGCGAGGAGCACGACCAGATCGCGCCCAGGCTGGTGGTGGCAAGCATGCCGACCAGGGTTTGCCAGGTGTTGGGCATGCACGCAGCCACGCGGTCGCCCTGGGTTACACCGGCCGCCCGCAAGCTGCGCTGCAAGCCTGCGACATGCTCGGCCAGTTCGGCATAGGTCAGTTGTTCGCGCTGGCCCTCTTCGCTGACCGCCACCACCGCCGGGTGAGCATCCCGACGGCGCAGCAGGTGTTCGGCAAAGTTCAGGGTCGCGCCGGGGAACCACTCGGCGCTGGGCATTGCCGCGCCTTCGATCAGTGTGGTGCTGGGCGGGTTGCGAAAGTGTACGTCGAAAAAGGACACGATCGCCTGCCAGAAGGCTGGGCGCTGGTCGATGCTCCACTGGTGCAGGGCTGGGTAGTCGCGCAGCTGCACGCCGTAGCGTTGGTTGATGAAGCGCCGGAACTGGTCCATTCGCGTGTTGGCGATGCGTTCGGGGGAGGGTTGCCAGAGGATCTCGGACATGGGGAAGTCTCTTGTTTTTGTACAAAACCTCCAGCCAACACAGGTCGAAACTGTGGGAGCTGGCTTGCCTGCGATAGCGGTGGGTCAG
>NZ_VBVZ01000465.1 GCF_005863185.1 Pseudomonas edaphica | reverse complement strand
GGCTTGTTCATGGGCTTGGGCGCCTCGTTTTCGACCTTGGTGGTGGCGGAAATGATGGGGGTTAAATCCGGCATCGGCTGGTACTTGCAATGGGCTCAGGGCTGGGCCGCCTACGCGAACATGTACGCGGCATTATTGATCATGGCCCTGGCCTGTTCGGGGTTGATCACCGGGTTGTTCCTGGTGCGTGACCGCTTGTTGGCCTGGCAGAAAGGAGCGATGAAATGGTAGCGATGGCACAAGCAATCCAACCCGCGCCCGGGCTGGCGCTGCGGATTGAAAACCTCAGCCATGGCTTTGCACTGGACGGGCAGCATTTGCCGGTATTGGAGCGGGTTTCCCTGGAGGTGGCGCCCGGAGAATTCGTGGCGTTGCTCGGGCCTTCGGGGTGCGGCAAATCCACTTTGCTGCGCCTGGTGGCCGGGTTGGAACCGGCTGACTCCGGGCGTTTGCTGGCCGATGGGCACGCCATCACCGGCCCCGACCCGAGCCGCGTGGTGGTGTTCCAGGACCCGACCCTGTACCCGTGGCGCCGCGTGTGGGACAACGTCGCACTGGGCCTGGAGGCTCAAGGCTTGCTCAAGACCCATTCGGCCAAGGTCGACCAAGCCCTGGAAAAAGTCGGCCTCAGCGCCTTCGCGCACGCCTACCCTCGACAACTTTCCGGCGGCATGGCCCAGCGCGTGGCGTTGGCCCGTGCGCTGGTCAACCAGCCACGGCTGCTGATTCTGGATGAACCCCTGGGCAAGCTGGACTCGCTGACGCGCATCACCCTGCAAAAGGAGCTTATCGACCTGTGGCAGCGCCAGGGCTACACGGCGTTGCTGGTGACCCACGACGTGGAAGAAGCTTTGCTGCTGGCCAACCGCGTGATCGTGTTCAGCGACCGCCCGGCGAAGATCCAGGCGCAGTTGACCATCGACCGGCCCTATCCTCGGCATCGCGATGATGCCTATCTGGTGGATTTACGCCGGCAGATTCTGGGGTTGTTGGGGTTGGGGGAGAGCTGGTAGTTGTTGGTCTGATCGTTCCCACGCTCTGCGTGGGAATGCCGCTTGGGACGCTCCGCGTCCCGCAACCCCACAGTCTGACTGCATAGCCCTTGACACCGCCAACCCCATGCGCAAGGAACAACTCAGTTTTCGAAAATTGAGTTTCAGCGATGGCGAGAACCCATAAGCCAACCGATTTCGCAGATTTGCTAAAGCAATACGGCTTGGAAGTTATCGAGCTGGCGGGCCTCTGCAAAGCGGTCGACGGCAAAAGTCGGTACTTGCACTGGGATGAATTTCGTCGATACTCCACCTGGCCAGGGATGACGCCGAAGCCAACCTGAAGAAACTCGTATCCAAGGCCTAGGTGCGCTCAAACCTGCTCCTGCGCCCGCAACTGCACGCTCATCTCATCACAACTGTTTGCCCAGTCACTCAGCCACTGCGGCATGGGCGGTGACGCTTCGGCCAAGCCGAGTTCGCGCACAAAGTCGGCCGGGGGCAGGGTGCCCTTGGCGGAGCGGAACAGGCCGCGCATCACCACCACGCCCACCACTCGGCCCTTGCTGATAAAACGATGCTCCATCAGGCTCCATTTGTGGTCCCAGCCGAGCATGCGCGTGTGTACCTCGAACACTTCAAAGAGCTTCAGCTCGCGGCGGAACTTGCCCCAGGTGTCGCCCACAATCGGCAACGCCTTGTTGCGCAGGGCCACGCGAAAAGCGCCGGTACGCAGCACAAAATCCATCCGCGCAACATCTGCCAGGGTGAAATACCGGCCATTGGTGACGTGCCGGTTGATATCCAGGTCCAGCGGCCACACACGCATGCGCACTACAGTGGTGTCCAAACCCTGCACGGGCTTGCGCCAGGGACGACGGAACAACATGAACAGCAATCGAAACCAGAGATTCATAAACGTGCCAGGCAGTTGATCAGAAGCCGCACTGTACGCAGCCGGAATCGGCTAAGGTAGGTGCGCAAATGACTTATTACATGCGAAAAACGCAAACAGGCTTTTTATGCACATTACCTTGCTCCTGGCCGATGATTGTTCTGCCGCCAACGCCACCCTGGTCCTGGAAATGCTCAGCGCCGCCAATCTGTTTGCCGACAGCCCACCCTTTGAGGTCGTGGTTGTCTCCCTGGACGGCCAGCCCGTCACCACGTGGAGCGGGCAGTGCATGCAGGTGGCGTGCGCGGCGGCGCAGGTGCGCCGCACCGACCTGATCCTGATCCCCGGTTTCCTGTTTACCCTCAAGCAGGCCTTGCCCACTTTTCCTGCCTACGGCCCGTGGCTGCGTGAGCAATATGCCCAGGGCGCGGTGCTGGCATCGATGTGCACCGCAGCTTTTTTGCTGGCCGAAAGCGGCCTGTTGCAAGGCTTGCGCGCTACCACCCACTGGGCGTTTGCCGAGCTGTTCCGGCGCCGTTACCCCGACGTGACCCTGGAGGACGCGCAGATCCTGTGTGAAGAAAACCGTGTAATCACCAGCGGTGGCGCCAGCGCGGCGATGGACCTGATGCTGCACCTGATCCGCCGCTTCGGTTCACCAGAGCTTGCGCATACCTGTGGCAAATACCTGTTGATCGACGGCGTGCGTACCGAGCAGTCGGTGTACGCCCTGTGGTCGTTGCCCAAGAACCACGGCGACGGCGAGATCCTGCGGGTGCAGCATTGGCTGGAGCAGCACTTTGCCCAGGCGTTGGTAATTGACGACGTGGCGCGGCGCTTTGGTTTTGGTGTGCGCAATTTCAAGCGGCGTTTCAAGGAGGCGACCGGCTATACGCCCGTGGGTTATGTGCAAACCCTGCGCCTGGAGCGGGCCAAGCAGATGCTGGAGTCCACGCGCATGACCCTCGAAAGCATCACCTACGCGGTGGGGTATGAAGACAGTAATTCGTTTCGCCGCCTGTTCCAGCAGCGCGTGGGGATGCTGCCGGCGGCGTATCGCAAGAAATTCCTCGCCACGGCCTGAATCAGCGACGTAGCTGCGCCTGCGCTTCAATACATTCCACCAGAAACTCCATCACCACTTTCACCGACGGTGAGCGGCGCATATCCGGGTAGACCGTCAGCCAGATATCACGCACCGGGCCGTCGCTGGGCGTGGGCAACCGGGTCAACAGCGGGTCGTGGTCGCCCACCAGGGTCGGCAGCACTACCGCGCCGACCTGCGCGCGCGCGGCCATCTGCTGGGTGATCAACTCGCTGGCGGCAAATACGATAGGGCGAGGGCCGCGCAGTTGGTGCAGCCAGGCTTGCTGGGGCAGGTGGTCGCGGCTGGCGTCGTAGGCGATGAAGGTCCATTGCGCTGCCGGCAAGTGTTCGAGCGCAGGTGCGGCGTACAAGCCGAAGCGCACCACGCCGACTTTGCGCCGCACCAGGGCTGCTTCGTCGGGGCGCAGGGTGCGCAAGGCGATGTCGGCTTCGCCCTTGTCCAGCGCGGCCAGTTGAGTGGACGGCATCAGCACCAGATTCAGCTGCGGGTAGTGGGCGCGTAAACGCGCAAGCTGAGGTGCAATGCAGTGGTTGGCGATGGACGGCGGGCAACTGACGCGCACAGTGCCGGCCAGTTCAATGGAGGCCACACGCGACAAGCGCATCACCTGCGTGGCCATATCGCCCATGCCCGCCGCCACTTGCGCCAAGGCCAGGCCTTGCGCCGTGAGCGGGCGGCTGCGGGGCAGGCGGTCCACCAGCTTTACGCCCAGGGCTTTTTCCAGTGCATCGACCCGGCGCCCGACGGTGGCGTGCTCCACCTGCAGCTCGCGGGCGGCGGCCGACAATGACTGGGTGCGGGCCAGCACGGTGAAGTAGTAGAGGTCCTGCCAATCGAACATCGGGTTATTTCCGCACAGAGGCTGGGAGGGATTGGGGAATATTGCAACCGAATAATCCCTTTTACCATGGCCGCTTCCCAGTGCAAACGGAGTTGTTCCCTGATGAAAGCCATTACCCTGCAAGCCTACGGCGGTCCCGATGTCGCCCAACTGCGCCATGATGTGGCCAAACCCCAGGTCACGGCCGGGCATGTGCTGGTCAAGGTGGCCTGCGCCGGGATTAATTTCATGGATATTCATACCCGCCAGGGCAAATACGCGGCGTCGGTGACTTACCCGGTGCGCTTGCCTTGCACCCTGGGCATGGAGGGCGCCGGCGTGGTGGTTGAGGTTGGCCCGGGCGTGAGCCACCTGGCCGTGGGCGACCGGGTGGCCTGGTGCATTGCCTGGGGCGCCTATGCCGAATACGCCAACGTGCCTGCCGACAAAGTCGCGCAGATTCCCAGCGCCATCCCCTTCGATCAAGCGGCTGCGGCGATGTTTCAGGGCTGCACCGCGCACTACCTGGTTGAGGACGTGGCGCGCTTGCAGGCCGGCAGCAGCTGCCTGATTCACGCGGCGTCCGGCAGCATCGGCCAGTTGCTTGTGCAGATGGCACGGCAGTTGGGCGCGACGGTGTTCACCACCGGCAGCAGTGCCGAAAAATGCGCGATTGCCCGGCAACGTGGCGCCCATCAGGCCTGGACCTATGACGGCTTTGCCGATCAGGTGCTGCAAGCCACCGATGGGCGCGGAGTGGATGTGGTGTTTGATTCGCTCGGCAAAACCACCTTGCGCGAGAGTTTCCGCGCTTGCCGCTCGCGGGGTTTGATCGTCAATTATGGCAACGTGTCGGGCTCACTGAGCGATTTGGACCCGATTGAATTGGGCGAGGCGGGCTCGCTGTTTTTGACCCGACCACGCCTGGCGGACCACATGGCCGACGGGGCGACCGTGCAGCGGCGTGCCAATGCGGTGTTCGCGGCGATGCTGGAAGGGTCGTTGAGCGTGGAGATCGAGGGCCATTACAGCCTGGAGACGGTGCAACAGGTACACGCGCGCATCGAGGCGCGCCAGCAGATCGGCAAGGCGGTGTTGTGGGTGGACCGCGACCTGCGCTGATTGGTGGGGTGAGTAGGCTTGTTGTGGCTAGCAAGCTTGTTGTGGCGAGCAGGCTTGTTGTGGCGAGCAGGCTTGCCCTGCGTTGGGGCGCGCAG
>NZ_VBVZ01000464.1 GCF_005863185.1 Pseudomonas edaphica | reverse complement strand
TTTGTAATCAACGCCCCAGGTGACAAGTTTTCGGTGAGTATTCCTGTCGTTACGAGCTCGGGAGTGCAGCAGTCGGGTGATTTTCAAGTACGTATTGACTTGCACCAGAATGAGGGTGCGGATCCAACTATTCCAGGCTCCGTAGACAGGCCTGGTTCTCTCGGCCAGTCCTCACCCATTTCGACTTATAAAATGGACTTGGATCCACCCTATTTAAGGGTTCAGCCACCTGCGCCGCAATACACGGGGGCCTTCCCGCCGGGCCAGGTTATTAGTCTGGCACAACTGACGCAGTTCAATTTGCCATTCTCTATTCCTGACAACGTAACGACGGGCCTCGGGGCTTGGAAGCCAGGAGATACGCTGACCTTTTTCTATAACCACGGCACCCCCGTGACAGCCACAGAAGTAGCCCGGCAGACTCCACCCCGGCCCATGGCCCAAACCGGCAACCTGCTGACAGTGCTCGCCAATGAGATTACGCAAGGGGGGCCGTGCTTCTTTACTTACCAAATCAGGGACTCGCAGGGCAATGCAAGTTTGGTCTCTGCGCCTTCGATTACCTTCACGATCGCGCTGGATCCGGCACCCGAAAATTTACAGCCGATTATCATTCAACAGGCGCCAGACCTCGTTGATGACTTGGTCACTATTGAAGACTTGAAATCAGGCCCAACGGGCGAAATTCGGACCTATACGAACGTTGACACTACCAAGGACGAGGTTCGGGTTCGATACAACAATGGGCCTTGGAGCCCATGGTCTCGCGTTCTCTCGGTTCCAATCACGTTGGATCAGGCCTTTCTGAGCCCCCTGGCTGTAGCGGACTATGCCAATGCAAAAGGTCCGAAATCGGTCGTTATCACCTATGAAATACGCAAAAATGGTGACACTTTCCCTGGCCCGACCACGCCGTTCAGAGTGGACTTTAGTGTGACGGGGCCGAGCAATCCGGGAATACCAGGCAGTATCAATACCCGATTGATTCCTGCATCGTTCCTTGGGACCGGCGCGGCGGCAGCGAACATAATGGAGTTTGCACAGGCTGGCAAGCCGGTCACCGTTACGGTCGAGTTATGGCAAACCTCTGACCCTGCTGAACTGCCGGCGCCAGGCATGTTTCTTATCCTTGTCAACCCTGACGGTACGTTCATCGCGCCCGCTAAGGAACTAAGCAATGAGATACCTGGAGACCTTGTCACCTGGGACATCGACTGGAGTGTCTTTCAAAAACTGGGCAATGGCGAACATCAAATCAGCTATGTCGTATCACCAACGGCAACGCCAACGTCTGCCACTAACCTCAATCGCGCGGGACCTAGAAAGGTTGAAGTGCGGGATGCGGTAACTACACCCCTGCCGGCGGCTAGATATATCGGTGCGACGACGGGGCCGTTTGGTCAATGGGCCTGCCAAGCGCTAGTAGCACCGGCGCCGACAAACTGGGAAGGCAGGGTAGCTGTGGACGGGGACCCGAGAATGGTGGTTGGTCAGCTACTGACCTTGGTACTGGAGGCGTTCAGACCTCGCACGGGCACACCTCGGCTTTTTGACCAAACGCAGAGTTACAACGTACTCGTTACCCCTACCATTAGAGATAACGGCCATATCTTCCGGATTCCCTACGCGGGTTTCCTTGAACATGCCCAAGTAGGGCGTGCGGAGGCGACTTACACCGTGCCGCTGAACAACGGCACGCTGGGGCGTGGTACCGCGGGCGTTAACGTACGTACGACGTTGAGTTACACACGGTGCGATAACGTGGGAGCAATCATCGTCCCTTAGAGGCGTCATTGATACGCTGCAGGGTTCCCCTCTCAACCTGAGAGGGGGTTTCCCTGACAGTGCCCTACCGATTAGATGACCCAAAGTGCTGCCTACTTACCAATAGGTTGCAGATTAATCCTACATAAGAGTGAGTGTTTAATACTTACTCTACGTGCCGCACAGGTAAGGCGTCACTTTCAGGAAGTGAGCCGAACCGCTTTTGTAGGCCTTACCAAAGAGTGATTGACCATGTCGGCACTGAACACGTTCGAACTCAAACCCTTGAGTGCAATGATGAAAGTCCCCACCATTACATTCTGTTTGTTTGCCGCGATGCAGGGGCAAGCTCAGGCGGTTGTGATAGGTAGCGGTGAGCAAAGAACCATTGACGCAACTGAGCAAACAACGGATTGGCAATTGTCGGGCCAATCAGCGTTGACGATGAACCGTGCAACAGCCACCACGATCGACCTTTCAAATTCCACGTTGAACATGAACAGCGGCAGTATGGCGAATAGTGTACATGCTGTGCAGGGCTCCACAGTAAACATGGACGCTGCACGTGTTACTTCGAGCGATTCCCTATACGGCGCCGTGCGGCTGGACAGCAGTAAGGCGGTTATTAACAACAGTACCCTCACCAATACCAGCGGCGTAGGGTTGCAGGCGTTTGGTTTTGTAGGCACGTCGAGCGGCTCATCCGCTGAGGTCAGCAACTCTACGATCAGTGGCGCTATCGGCGGTGCCGAAGCATTCACTGGCAGTCAGTTACACTTTAAACAAAACTCGCTGGTGCAGGGCACGGGAGTAGGGGCCTTTGGGCTCTCCCTCGCAGGTGCCACAGCGACTGCCACGCAAAGTACTATCATCGGCAATGGCCATGGCGTGTCGTTCACCCGTAATCGGGGGGACCTGACGGATGGCAAACTGGTTTTGGACCAGTCCGTGGTTGAGGGTCGCAGCGGTTCGGCCATCTCGGTCAGGGGCACGCCAAATCGAGTGCCAGTGGTGTCTATCGATGTACTCAACGGTTCTACGTTGAAAGGCGGTAATGGCAATCTACTGTCGGTGTCTGGCGGTGCCACGGCAACGATGAATGTGGATAACAGCCGAAACCTGGCCGGTAATGTAATCGCCGATGCCACCAGCACCGTGCATTTGAACCTGCAAAACAACGCCGAGCTGACGGGCCAGTTGCAGAACGTCTCCACCCTGAGCGTAGGCAATGCTTCCAACTGGAACATGACCGGTGACAGCCAGGTGGGCGCACTGAACATGGCCGGTGGTACGGTGACCATGGGCGCGGCGAATGAGTTTTACCAACTGAACCTTCAGACGCTTTCGGGTAACGGCACCTTTGTCATGGGCACCGATTTCGACCAAGGCAAAACCGACTTTATCAATGTCACCGGCGAAGCCACGGGCAACCACAGCCTGGCACTCGCAGCCAGCGGCAGCGAACTGGTCAAAACCCAGGTTGTGCATACCGGCGGCGGTGACGCGGCGTTCTCCCTGGAGGGCGGCCCGGTCGACATGGGGGCCTATGCCTATAACCTGAAACAGGAAGGCAATGACTGGTTTCTGGACACGCAAACCCGTGTGATCAGCCGCAGTGCCCGCGTGGTGACGGCATTGTTCAACACCCCGGTGACCATCATGACCGCCGAAGAGGGCTCATTGCGCCAACGTATGGGTGAGTTGCGCTACTCCCCGAAAAGCACCGGTCTCTGGGTCCTTGGTATCGGCAGTCAATATGATGTGTCCCAGAGTTCGGGCACCGGCTACTCGCAGAACCTGCGAGGTTTTTCCATCGGTGCTGATACGCCGCTGGGCGACAGCCAATGGAAGGTGGGTGTATTTGGCGGCCACAGTAACTCTGACGTAAACCCGGCTCGCGGCGCTGCCGGTACCGTCAAGAGCTACTTCCTGGGTACCTATGCCACCTGGATGGACGAAGAAAGCGGTTTCTATTTTGATGCCGTGGCCAAAGCCAACCGGTTCCAGAACCAGGCCAAGGCAACACTCAGTGACAACACGTCGACCAAGGGTGGCTACAACAACGTAGGCGGTGGTGTATCGGCTGAACTCGGCCGTCATATCAAGTTCGGTGAGAGTTCCTTTATTGAACCTTACGGCCGACTGTCGACCATTGTGGTCCAGGGTGGCACGTACAGCCTGAAAAACGGTTTGCAAGTGGACGGTGAGCGCACCCGCTCAAGGACCGCCGAGGCCGGTGCGACCGTTGGTCATGAGTTCCAACTCGATGATGGCACGCTGATCAAGCCTTACCTGCGTGCGGCAATGGTCCACGAGTTTGCCAACAACAATAAGGTCACGGTCAACAACCAGACCTTCAACAATGATTTGTCGGGCTCGCGCACCAAGTACGGTGCCGGTGTGGCGGTGTCGTTTACCCAGGACCTGCAGGCGCATGTCGACCTGGAGACCAGCACCAGTGACAAAATCAAGCAAAAAGCCGCTGTCAATGTTGGCCTGCGTTATGCATTTTAATTAAACCGGCGCCCTATAAAGCCCTGATCGAAAGATCAGGGCTTTTTTTTGAACGCAAAAGCGCTCCTCAATAGCCTTTCCCGGTTAGATCAGGATTGCCGCCATACCATCAGGGTTCAACTGAACAACCCGGCAGCAATATTGATCGAGAAGCCAAGAATCGCCGTATTGAACAGAAACCCAATCAACGACTGGCCCAAAACGACTTTGCGCATTGCGCGTGTAGCAACCCCCACATCCGCGGTTTGCACCGCCACGCCGATGGTGAACGAGAAGTACAGGAAGTCCCAGTAATTGGGGTTACGCAGCCCTTCGGCAAAGCGCAGTGCGGGCTCATCACCGTCCCAGGTGTAGAACAGGCGGGCGTAATGCACGCTGAAAATCACCCCGGTCAGCAACCATGAACCAATCACCGTCATGCCGGTAAAACCGTAGTGCAGCAGGCGCGCCGTGCTGTCCAGGTCTTTGCTGCCTACCAGGTTGACTGTGATGGTAGCCAGGCTGGCTATCGCGGCAATGCACACCATGAACAGCACCATCCCGGCGTTTTCATCCTCGATCTCGGCGATGCGTTTTACGTCATCGGCACGTGAACGGCTGGTCAGCCACAGCATCAATGCCAGGTAGGTCCAGACCCCGGCGTTCCAGCCAATCAGGATTTTGCTGATCAGCGTATCGGCCGGCGCCAGAATGCCCACGGCAAGGCCAAGGACGGCGGCGGATGAGAGGCGAGGGTGGGTGCGGGCGAGGAAGGCCATAGG
>NZ_VBVZ01000463.1 GCF_005863185.1 Pseudomonas edaphica | reverse complement strand
GCGGGATATACGTGGTGTCGTAGTAGCTCGTCCCGCGCGAGACCGTGTAGTCGGCAGGTGTGAGGGTCGAGGGTGGATTGCTATAGGGCGGCGGGTTTTTCGCGTAGTTGTTCATGACCCGGTACATCGTCCAGTCGCTGATCCATTGCGCCGGAAAAAACGGATCGGACGGCTCGCCTGGCGCGCGTTTGGCGATGCAGTTGCCGTTCTGCGCGTTGCACCCTTCGCTGTTGTGTACACCATTGGTGAAGTACACGGCGCCGCTGTCGTCGGCGGCAAACGCGGCGGGGCTGAGCAGCACAAGCAGCAGCAACAGTCGGCTCAAAAGGCTGGTGTTCATAGGACACTCCTGTGGGGTGCCGGGCAGCCGTCAGGCCACCCGGCGCTCCTGCGTGTGGCTTAGTGGTAGTCGCTCATGCTCAATTGCACGGGCGGGTAGTTGCGTTTCACCAAGGCTTGCGCCCACAACTCCAGTACGGCTCGACGGCTTTGCGGCATGTCTCGCGTAATGGGCATCGCCAGGGTGCTTTCTTCCTGATAGGGCTTGCTGATCAACACAATCAGTTGGTCCACCGCGCCCTCAATGCGCGACAAGGAGTTGAGCGGCATGAACTTGCTCATGATCGGGTACAGGTAATAAAACGGCTGCAGGATGAAGGGGTAGATGAAGGTCTCCCAAATGAGTTGGCCGGCATCTGCGCGCTGATAAATCAGGTTCCAGGCGTTGACGAAGTTCTGTTGCAACTGCGGTTCCAGCGGCAGCACCCGCAGCGGCGCGAGGAAGTCGGTGAAGGCCGTGGGCAGCGGGAAGCTGAACGGGATCGCCGGTGCCTGCTGACCTTCCTGCACAAAGAAACGCAAGGTCGGAAAACCCGGCGCCTGGGCGGTGACGGTCAGGTTGGCGATGCCGTTGGCGTCGGTCTGGATCTTCGCCAGGCTGTATTGCACCGTACTGTTGAGCGGGTCTTGCAAGGTGCCTTGCATGGCGATCGGGTTGGCGAACGTGAGCGTCGGGCTTAAGGCGACGGCGGCAGGCGTCGGTAAAAATTCCTGGTAGGTCACCGGCGTCATTTGATCGGCTGACACCGCCAGCCGCGTGGCCATCAATTGGCGGCCGGTGCCCTCGGTCACGTGGCTGCGCAGCGTGGTTGCGCCTTGAAATTGCGGCCAATTGGCGCTGTTATTGGCCGGGTTGGCCGGGTCGTTGTTGAACAGCGTGAAGTTCGCCGCGTTGCTGAAGGCCAGGTAATAGTCGGTGGTACACAGCATGTAGGCATTGCCGTATTCGGCCACCCACAACGTGGTGCCGGCAGGCGCGGGCAGGCCGTCGTATTGCACCATCACCTGCAGGGTTTTGGTGTCGCCCACGTCGATAAAGCTCGCGCTCTCGACGACTTCGGCGGTCCACATCTGCTGGGTCGCGGCGATCACGGGCGTGGTGCCGGGCTGTTGCAGTTCCAGGGTGCCGGTTTGCAGGAGTGCCTGGGCGTCCACGCCCAGCGGCAGGTCGAGGATGCCCGAGCGTTTGTCGAAGGCCGCCTGTTGATAATCGTCATAACCAAAACTGGCCAGCGGGCTGAATTGCGTGCCCTGGCGGATGCCGATCTGGTAATTGCCGGCCTGGAATTTGGCCGCGACCGGGATGTCGGCCGTCTTGTCGATCGGGTAGAACGGGAAGGCATTGCCCAGGTCCAGCGACAGTGTGTTGTCGTGGGCCTGCGCCGAGATCACCCCGAGCTGCGCCTGGGTGGCCGTGCCCGGCGAGGTCTTGTAGATGGGCACTGCACCGGCCGGCACCAGGCGCCGGCCGGCGGGGGCGGTGGGGAACTCATCGTCGAGCCACAGGCCCAGGGTGCCGACCGTGCGGCTATAGGCCGGGTTGAAGAAGATATCGCCGACGTTATCCAGCCCCTGTTGGTACATGGCCTGCACCTGGGCCTGGGCCGCCGCGCTGGAGGAGTGGGTGTCGATCGGCGGGTAGTTGTTGAGGATGCCGTTCTTGTCGTAGCACGTCAGGTAGGTCGAAAAACGGAACATCAAGCCCTTGGCATTTTGCTGCGCCATCTGGGTCTGCAGGTTTTGCAGCAAGGCGGAATTGCCGATCACCCATTCCAGGTTCTCTTTGGGGAAACAGGTTTGCCAGGTGGTGGTCACGTAGGCCAGGCCACCGAGGTTGGCCCAGTTGAAGTTGAGGAAACGGTCGAGCATGCGGAACTGGCGATTGAGCGTCAGGCCGCACTCGGCGTTGCCCAGCACCAGCTTGTCGAAGTACAGCGCGGTGAAAGTGTTCTGCCAGGGGCTCACGTCGACAAAGCGCGCCGGCGAGCTGGGGGCACCACCGAAGGGGTTGCCGAGCAACTGGAAGCTCTGGTTGATCAGCGGGTCCTGGTCCACATAGCCACCGCCGGGCAACTCGCCGCCGGTGATCACCGACTGGGTCTGGTTGTAGCTCACGGTGCCGCAGGCATTGTCGCCGAACAGGTTCCACTCGCCAGGGATCATCGGCGTGGTCAACTGCCCGGCATTGCCTGGCACCTGCATCACGTAGTCGGGCACGCTGGCGGGCGGCAGCGGGGCGATGGTCCAGGGCAGCAAGGTGCTGGCGGCATTCAGTGGCGTGATGTCGAAGGCCTTCAAGAACGGCCAGTTCATCTGCATTTTTACCGCATCGTACAGCGGGTACATGTCGTTGTTGTTGGCCGTCGGCGGGTTCCAGAACATATGGCCGCCCAGGTAGATACGCGGGAAATTCAAGACGCTCATGTGAGGCTCCTTAACGTTGCCACTGGGCGCGTTTGAGCGACCAGACAAAGTCCAGTTTGTGGTAACCGACAAAGTCGGAGGCGGGCAACGGCGCGGTGGGGTAGACGATGCCGCCGTCTTTGTTCAAGGCGAAATTGAAGTAGCCCTGCTTGGGCGAATAGGCCGCGGTGCCATGGCAGGCAAAGCATGAAGATTCACTTTGGAACGCCGATTCCAGCTGGGAGTTGGCCAGTAACGTTGGTGTGGTGTTGGATTGCACGCCTATCAGCTCGTACTGCGCCAACGCCGGGTATTGAGCCTGGAAGGTGGCGTTCACCGGCTGCGCCGCCGCTGTTGGCCCGGTGCTGTTGGTCATCGGCGCAGCGGGTGCGGCGTTGGTCACCGTGTACTGGCTGTTGTTACGGTTTTCGAAGGTGGTCCACACCCAATCGGGGTTCAGCTTGTTGATCACATGCAAGCCGCTCAGCGCCGCATAGCCAACCTGATACTGCTTGCCCTGCTGGTAGTAGGCCTGGGCAATGTAGTAACCCTGGCTGGCCAGTTGTTGCTGGTATGCCGTGTCGTTACCGATCCACAACCACGCGGCTTTCAGCTCCCAGGCGGTGGAGGGGAAGTTCAGGTCGTTGGTGAGTGCGGCCTGGCCGTTCACGTTGTAGACCTTTTGCTGCACGATGTACTCGAACGTGTCCTGGCCCATCAGCAGTTGGAAGCGCACCGGCTGGCCTTTCTCGGCTGCCGGCACCTGGCCGCCCATTTGCAGGATCAACCCGTCCACCTGTTGCGTGGCGTTGAGGTTATGCAAGATGCGGTTGGGGTTCATGCCCATCGCCTGGGCCTGGGTCAGCACGGCGGCGGGTGGCGGCACGCTTTGGCCATAGGGCAGCGGTTGGGCGCCGTTAGGCAGGTAGACCTGGTCCGACGGTTTGAGGGTTTCCCAGACCCGGTCAGGGCTTTGTGCGCCGGCAGGCTGGTTCAGGCAGGCAAACCAGTTCCAGGCGAGGGTGTCGGGGCCTTGGGTGAAGGCGGCCCGGGTGGCGTCGAGATTGCCTCCAAACTGCAGAAAGTTGCTGCAATCGAAGGGGTTGGTGCCCTGTGCCTGGGCCAATCCGGCCAGTGCGCTCAGGACCGTTATAGATAAGGCTCGCCGCATGAAAGCTCCTTGGCATTCGCCAGTTCGAGGTGAGGGCGCCCCAGGAAGTGCTCCAGGAGCAGTTGCTTGACTGCCGTCGCCGCCAGTTGCTGCGGCAACGCCAGGTCGCAATTGGTGATCAGCAGCGGGCCGGTCTGCGCACTGCTGGGCAGACGACCATGGCTGCCACGGACTAACCCTGTGTCCAGTGGGATCAGGTCCATGTAGTAGCGAAAACCGAGCTTTTTTTGCAGCAGGCGGCGCGCCACTTTGAGCTTGGGCAAGCGAATGGCCGGGTCGATAAACAACTCGACCGGGTCGTAGCCGGGCTTGCGGTGAATGTCCACGGTGCGCGCAAAATCCGGCGCTTTGCGTTCGTCCAGCCAGTAGTAGTAATCGAACCAGAACCCGGCGGCGGCCACGGCCACCAGCTCGCCGCTGCGTGGATGGTCGAGCTGCCAAACGCGTTGTTCGGCTTTGTCCAGCACCTGCTCGATGCCGGGCTGGCGCTGCAACAGGGCTTTGACCCGCGGGATGTCTTGCGCGTGCTTTACGTAGACATGCGCGACCTGATGGTCCGCCACCGCAAACGCTGCGCTGGCGCCGGGGTCGAGCAGTTCCCAGCTCAAGGATTGGCGCACCTGCAACAGGCCTTCGGCGCGCAGCACGCGGTTGATCGACACCGACTGCGCGACGGCTTCGATGCCGTACTCAGACAGCAGCATCACCGCCGCACCCTGGGCCTCGGCGAAGGCCAGCAAACGCCCGACTTCGTGGTCGATGGCGCGCACTTCATCAGCAATCGACGGGTGCTCAGGCCCCACGCGCTGCAAGCTGTAATCAAGGTGCGGCAGGTAGATCAATTGCAGGTGCGGCCGGCTGATCTGGAACTCGGCCATGGCGCACTCGACAATCCAGCGGCTCGACGCGATGCCCGCCGCCGGCCCCCAAAAACCATGGAACGGGAACTCGCCAATCTGCGCCTCGATCTGCTCATGCAAACCGGGCGGCGACGAATACAGGCCAAATTGCTTGCGCCCATCGGCCGGGTAATGCGGGCGCGGTGTGATGGAGGCGTCCACATCGGCGTACATGTTGTACCACCAGAACAACTGGCTGCAGCGAAAGCCCGGCATTTCACGCTTGAGGGTGTGCCAGAC
>NZ_VBVZ01000462.1 GCF_005863185.1 Pseudomonas edaphica | reverse complement strand
GTGTTCCCTGCTCATAAGCCGTCTTGTACGACCCACGCTTCTGCAACTCCGGCACCACCAGGTCGATAAAGTCGACATAGCTTTCCGGCGTCACAATCCGCGTCAAATTGAAGCCATCCAGCCCCGTCTCGCTGATCCAGGACTCCAGCTCATCAGCCACTTGCTCGGGCGAGCCAACCAAAGTGATGTAACGCCCACCCAAGGCGTGCTGCTCCAGCAATTTGCGCCGGGTCCAGTCGTTGTTCTGCAGGTTCTTGGTGGCCGACTGAATCGCGTTGCTCTTCACGTACTGGATCGGTTCGTCGATCTCGTATTGAGAAAAATCAATCGCCGTGGACGCCGAAAAATGCGCCACGCCGGCTTCCGGGCTGGCGTAGCTCAAGTACTCGGCGTGCTTGGCCCAGGCCAGCGCTTCGGTGGCGCCAACGATCACGTTAAGCCCCATGAACACCTTGATGTCCTCCGGGTTGCGCCCGGCCTCGACGGCACTGGCGCGCACCTTGTCCACCTGGGTTTTGGTCGCGGCCTTGTTCTGGCCGCTGATGAACACGCACTCGGCATGTTGCCCGGCGAACAGCAGGCCACGGTCCGAACTGCCGGCCTGGAACAATACCGGCGTGCGCTGCGGCGACGGTTCGCACAGGTGATAACCCTCGACCTGATAGAACTCGCCGTGATGCTCGACCTTGTGCACCTTGCCCGGCTGCGCGTAGACCCGCTGCTTGGGGTCGTTGAGCACCGCGTCGTCTTCCCAGCTGCCTTCCCAGAGTTTGTACAGCACCTGCAGGTACTCATCGGCCTGGTCATAGCGGCGGTCATGCTCAACCTGCTCGGTCAGGCCCATGGCCTTGGCGGCGCTGTCGAGGTAGCCGGTGACGATGTTCCAGCCAACCCGGCCACGGCTCAGGTGATCGAGCGTGGACATGCGTCGGGCGAACAGGTACGGCGGCTCGTAGGTGAGGTTGGCGGTGAGGCCGAAACCGAGGTTTTTGGTCACGGCGGCCATGGCCGAGACCAACAGCAGCGGGTCATTGACCGGCAGTTGGATCGACTCTTTGAGCGGCACGTCGATAGCGTTCTGGTACACGTCGTACACGCCGACGATATCCGCGATGAACAAACCGTCGAACAGCCCGCGTTCCAGCGTTTGCGCCAGTTCGCTCCAGTATTCGACCGTTTTGTAGTGCGTCGAGGTGTCCCGTGGGTGGGTCCACAGGCCGTGGTTGATATGCCCGATGCAATTCATGTTGAAGGCATTGAGCAGGATTTTTTTCTTGGCCATTCAGATGGTCCCCCGCAGGGGTGGGTTTTCATCATTGAGGTAGTAATTGCCCACCGCGTGGTACTTCCAGCGTACCGGGTCGTGCAGGGTGTGCACCCGGGCGTTGCGCCAGTGGCGGTCGAGGCCATGCTCGGCCAGAGTGGCCTGGCTGCCGGCCAGTTCGAACAAGGTGCTGCCGGCAGCCAGGGAGATTTCCGTACTCAAGGCGCGCGCTTCAGCGACAGCAATAGAGGCTGCTGCGACGGTCTGGGCATTGCTATCGGCCTGGGCGCGGTCGAGGTATTCGCCCGCGCGCTCCAGCAAGGCCTCGGTGGCGTGCAGGCGGATGCTCAAGTGGCCGAAGCTCTTGAGTGTCAGCGGGTCTTCGCTGGCCTTGTCGTTGCCGGCGTCGATCCATGGGCGGGTTTTGGTGCGCACAAAGTGCAGCGCATCCTCAAAGGCGGCACGGGCGATGCCGGTGTCGATGGCGGCGTGAAGGATCTGCGCCAGCGGGCCGACGGTGGTCGGGCGCTCGAAGGCGCTCTGAAACGGGATCACGTCCTCGGCGGCCACCCACACGTTGTCGAACACCACCGAACCGCTGCCAGTGGTGCGCTGGCCGAAACCACTCCAGTCGTCGATCACGCTCAAGCCCTCGCTGTCGCGGGGCACAAACGCCAGTTGCTGCACGCCGTTTTCATCCACCACCGAGGTGGGGATGCGCTGGGCGTAGATCGCGCCAGTGGAGTAAAACTTGCGCCCGGTGATGCGAAAACCGTCGCCATCGCGGGTGATGGCGGTGACGCGGTCATGGGCGGTCTTGGTGCCGAGTTCCGCCAAGGCGTTGCCGAAACGTTGCCCGGCGAGTACTTCGGCGTACAGGCGTTGTTGTTGGGCCGGGCTGCCGTTTACGCGCAGCACTTCCAGCGCATAAAAGTGGTTTTGCGGGATCTGGCCCAGCGAGGCGTCTGCCTGGGCAATCAGGGCGATGACTTTGGCCAGGGTGACGTTGGAAACGCCAGCGCCGCCATACTCCTTGGGTACGCTGATGCCCCACAGGCCGGAGCGCGAAAACACGTCCAGTTCAGGCAAGGGCAGGCGGCGTTCGCGGTCGCGCTGGGCGCTGTCACGGCGGAAGTCTTCGGCCAGATCGCTGGCGACAATAAGGGCGTGTTCGTCGCTGGTGATGACCGCGACGTTAGGGGAAAAAGTCATGGGTTTCTCCAGATGTCTGGTCGGTCAGATCCAGGAATGTCGAGCAGGCAAAGTGCCGTTTAGTCGATACGCGCCGATGGCGTGATACTTCCAGCGCACCGGGTCGTGCAGGGTGTGCACGCGGGCGTTGCGCCAGTGGCGGTCGAGGTTGAATTCGGCGAGGGTGGCGCGGCTGCCGGCCAGTTCGAAGAGCTTTTCGCTGACCAGCAACGATACTTCGGTGGTCAGCACCTTGGCCTCGGCCACGGTAATCGAGGCGCGGGCGGCCGATTGCGCGGTGATCGGCGCGGCGCTGACCTCGTCCAGCACCTTGCCGGCCTTGCGCAGCAGGGCTTCGGCGGCGTGCAGTTCGATTTTCAGTTTGCCGATATCGGCGATCACGTACAGATCATCGCTGGCGCGCTCGACCTTGGCGTCTATCCACGGGCGCGAACGTTCGCGCACGAAGGCGATGGTGTCATCCAGCGCCCCACGGGCGATGCCGGCATCGATGGCGGCCTGGATCAGTTGCGAAACGGCGCCCTGGATGTTCGGGCTTTCGCCAAGGCGCCAGTTGTCGACGACCAACTCTGCGTCCACTGGCACCTGGTCGAGCAATACCGTGCCGCTGGCGGTGGTGCGTTGGCCAAAGCCCGACCAATCGTCAACGATGCGTAGCCCCGGCGTGCCACGGCGCACAAACGCCATGACTTGCTTGCCGTCATCGTTGAGTGCTTTTACTGCGACCCAATGGGCGAACAAGGCGCCGGTGGAGTAGAATTTCTGGCCGCTGATCACATAGCCGTCATCCTTGGCCGTGAGGCGCGCCTTGAGTTCCAGGGTGTTTTTGGTGCCGCGCTCGGGGCCGCCATTGCCGATGCGCCAACCGTCGAGCACGCTCTGGAACAGCTGCTTTTTCTGGCGCTCGGTGGCGGTGCTGTGCAGCAGGTGCAGAATGCCGAAATGGTTCTGCGGGATTTGCCCGAGGGCCGGGTCCGCTGCGCTGATGATCGCGAACACTTCGGCCAGGGTCACGAATGACACTTGGGGGCCGCCGTATTCACGGGGAATGGAAATACTGCCCAGCCCGCTGCGGGTGAACTGCTCAAGCTGCGCCCAAGGCAGTTTGCGCTGCTGGTCGCGTTTGGCTGCTTGCAGCCGCGCGGCCTGAGCCAGCTCATGGGCCGCGCTCAACGCCTGGGCGTCGTTGCGCAGCACCGTGGCCGGCAACAGCAATGGGGCTACGTCCAGATCACTCTGGGGGGGTGTTAGAGCCAAGTTAGACATCAGCGCCGCTCCTTGGCTGCACGTAATGCCCTGGCGTTATGCACCGGGGTAATTCTGACCATACCGACCTCGCATTCAATGAAATAGAAACAAAAAAATCAGAGATGTCCGGTGGTCCGGTGCATATACCCTAAGCGTGTTAAATCTTTAAATAAACTAACTTTTAGGAATATGCATAGAAGGGCTGTCACCCAGGTTCGCAGGGGGAACCGGGCTGACGCGGTTGATAGATCGTTGTGGCGCTGGCTGGCCGGGCTGGCGGCTGTGGCGCGCAGGTGGCGATGTTCAAGGTGCGTACCGGTGCCCAGCGCGAATTATTGCCGACCCGATCGAGAATGCAGTACGTCACGTCCAGGCGGCTGTCGTCGCCCGCTTCGATAATCATTGTGGACGGCACCCACACCTGCACCGGCAGGCCGACGCCTTTGGCCTGGATTCTTGGCAGGTCCAGGCGCACGTCGCCCCAGCGCAAGGTGATTGAATCGCCCGTGGCCATGTTCAGGTAGGGCTGGATGGTCAGCGGAATGCCGCGCCGCACCTGGCTGCCGTTGACACCGTAGCGGCGGATGGTTTCGGGCAGGCACACCGGGGCGAGGTTCTGGTTTTCATCGTCCAGCAGTGCAGAAGGGTGGCCACCGGGATAGCAGGTCTTCACAGGCACCTGAGTGAGGTCTGAACGTGCCGGGCCGTGGCCGACTTGCATGACCTGGTAGTGAACCCGTGCGGTGCCATCCTGAATAAAACTTTCGGGTACACGCAGGCGGGTCAGCGTGCCGACCTTGCACGCGGTAATCCGACGTGAGTCGGCAAAGCAGTTGTTCCAGAACAGTTCGATCAGGTCGCCCTCGTCCATGCCAGGGTAAGGCGCGATATCCACCTGCAATTGGGTGGCGGCGAGGGCATTGATGCCGTGTCGATTCGCCTGGGGCAGGGTCGGGGCGGTGAGCGTGGCCTGGGGTGCGGTGCGCGTCATAAGTAATCTCCTTGATGCAGCCAGCAGCAATCGTTCCGGCGCCCGTGGCGCGATTGCGCGCAGGGTGCCGAAAGGAACGATTCAGTGAGTAGCCGGGATAGGATCCAATCCTCTGAGCGCTAGATAAGAGGGTTGGCCAGCGGGCGTCAATGGCGGCAAAAGGCTAAACGGCGAGTTGGAGCAGATTCAGAAAAGGCTGACGCGGCGGGGGATTTTAAGGCAGGTTTGGCGGGGCGTTTTACCCATAGTTGCGAGGGTTTTGCGTAGGACTGTGGCGAGGGAGCTTGCTCCCGCTGGGCTGCGCAGCGGCCCCAAAATCCTGGGAGCGCTTCGCACTCCAG
>NZ_VBVZ01000461.1 GCF_005863185.1 Pseudomonas edaphica | reverse complement strand
TATGGATGATCTTCACACCGAGTTTTCGGGCTTGCTCAACGGTGGTTGCAGTGTTCGCCAGCATGTCGGTGCTGTGCATGACGCCTTTGACCGCGTCGTGAAACACCCCACCCGCAGTGGTGAAGTCATTTTGGAATTCAATCAGGACCAATGCGGTTTTCGTCGGGTTCATAGTGATGCTCCGTCAGGTGGTTTTTCACAACAGCAGTTATAGGCGCCAAATCCAAGGGCCGCACTCTTCGTGTGGGAGCGGGCTTGCCCGCGAATGCGGTGGGTCAGTCAAAATCCAGGTGTCTGACACAGCGTATCCCCCATAAAAGCCGCCAGTCATAAGATAGTAACTCTGCCCAGGCACAGTGGCGCACCGGTACTCGGACGTCCCTTTGTGCGGATTGACACATGCTGCGAACCACCGGCTTTTGGCTGGGCGTTTTCATGTTGACGCCTGGGTTGGCCCTGGCTGCCCCCGCCACTTTTGTGACGCGGGACATTACATTTGCCAACGCTGATGTTGCACTGGCCGGCACGGTTTACCTGCCCGAGCATCCAGTAGCCGGCGTGGTGCTGGTACACGGTTCCGGCCAGGTGCCGCGTATGAGCAGTTTTGCCACAACCCTGGCCCAACGTGGCATCGCGGTGTTGACCTACGACAAACGCGGCGTCGGGCAATCTGGCGGTGTGTACGCTGGCCCGGAAGTCGGCGGCAATAACCTCGACGCTTCCAATCTGGCGGCGCTGGCGGGTGATGCGAATGCGGCGCTCGTGGTGTTATCCACCACGCTTGCGGCCAACCCAGTGCCCGTTGGGCTGGTGGGTTTCAGCCAGGCGGGCTGGATCATTCCCCTTGCCGCCGAGCGTAATCGGAGCATCAACTTCATGGTGCTATTCAGCGGCCCACTGCTGACGACACTTGAGCAGCTACGGTTCCAGTTTCTGACCCAGGGCAAGGCAGATTTCTGGCATACCCACAGCGAGGCCGATGCCCGCCAACATATCGCGCAAGACCCGGACCGCTATGATTTTGCCGCTACCGACCCACGCGCCGCACTCGCCAGCATCTCGGTGCCGGGGCTATGGTTGCTGGGCGGCCAGGACCTGCAAACCCCGGCGTTCATGGCCATCGAACGGCTGGGTGCGCTTAAAGCCCAGGGCAAACCCTTTGAATACCGGCTGTATCCCGAGTTGGGGCACAACGTCTCGCCCGGCGGTGCAGGCCAGTCGGTTGATGATGCGGTTAAGTGGATCAAGGGCGTGAAGCTAACCCGTTGACAGCATTCATTTGGCATCGTGAAAGATGATGCCCAGCGTGTGGCGCTCTCCGCGATGCAGGCGGCTCACCCCATGACGCACGCTGACTGTGCAAAAACCACGCGCGGAACGTGCCGGGCGGCTGTTGACGGCAAAGATCAGTGCCTGGCCTTGTTCAAGGGGCACTACCTCAGCCCGTGCGGGTTTGCTGGAGCCGGTGTGAGTGAGCACGAACTCACCCCCTTCGAAGTCCAGGCCTGGCTGGTCCAGCAGGAACACCGCCTGAAACGGAAACACCTGCTCGCCATACAAGTCCTGATGCAGGCAGGTGTAGTCATTTTGCCGATAGCGCAGCATCAGCGGCGTGGGCCTGCATTGGCCGGCCTGGTGACATAGCGCTTTGAATTCCACATGGGTGTTGGGGAATCGTTGATTCATCTTCAGCGCCGCGTGCCAGCGGTTGGCGACTGGTGCGAGGCGCGCGTAAAGATGCGAGCGCAGGCTGTCGACGAGTGCCGGCAGCGGGTAGCGAAAGTACTGGTATTCACCTCGCCCGAAGGCGTAGCGCTGCATGACGATGCGGCTGCGAAAGTGACTTTCATCAGCATAGAGTGCCGCGAGTTGCCGGCAAGTTTGCCGAGTCAACAGTCGTGGCAGCAGGGCGAAGCCGTCGTTCATCAAGGCCGCTTCGATCATTGGCCAATCGAGATTTTCCAGGTGAGTGTTCATAAAGGCTGCTGAAGTTTCCATTGGCGATACTCGGCCGGCATGCACACGGCGCAAGGGCGATAGCCCGCTGCGATGGCGCTGGATTGATTGAGGAAAAACACCCGGTGCTGCACATAGCAGCCACGGGCGATGGCGTGCAGTGCCGCACGGCAATCCAGCGTGCCGTAGCGTTTACCGCGTCGATGACCAGCCAATGTGCCCGGTTCGGCGCTTGAGTAGGCTTGGCCATCGCTGCCCAATACCCGCCACATGCGCTCGTCAGTCATGCGCCGCCCCAGGGCATAAGTGAAAACTGAGCAAAAAACCGCGCCGTTCGCCGCTTCGGACGCTGCTGATCGCGTGTTTCATATTCACCCGGTAGTAACCCTTGCTGCCCTTGAACGGGCGGTGTGCCGTGGTGATCACGGCCAGATCGCCGCGCTGCAACGGCACCACCATCGGCCGTGATTGCATTCTGGGGCGTTGCTCGGTAAGGACACATTCGCCGCCGGTGAAATCCTCGCCGGGCGCAGACAGCACGCCGGCCAACTGAAATGGAAATACGTGCTCGCCCTCGGCGTCCTGCCCCAGCGCCTGGTGCTCGTCTTTGCGCAGGCATGTCAGTTGGGGCAGTGCTTGCTGCTGGCCGACGGCGCGGCACTGCGCATGAAAGTCGGTGAGTTGGGGAGGGTAGCGGTAGGGCAGTTGCAGGATGTCGTTCCACCGGTTGGAAACCTGTGCCAATGGCGGATAAAAGCCGTTCAGTAGGTGGGTGAACAAGCCTGGGACCTCAAGCCCGAACATGCCGGGCAGCACGACGAAACCTTCGCGGTCGAGTTCCAGGCCGATGGTTTGCCAATCCAGGTGTACCAGGGTGGCGGCAAGGGGAGTCATGAAAGCCTCGGTCACTGTGCATTTGCGCCAGTGTAGGCAGGCGCCAACCCACTGAAACTCCGGTTCTTGCGACGCAATTCTCCCTGGCTGACCGAACATTGATCTCGATCAGGTGCCCCGCCTGACAGGCCTTTTAACCTTGCGCTTCCATCAAAGGCCAGGGACGGCTCAATGCGAGCCTGTGGCCGTGCACCTCAAGGAAGAGTCTGCCATGCGATCACTGAAGATCATCTTGTTGTCCTCTGCATTCAACGGTTTGACCCAACGGGCCTGGCTGGATTTGCGCCAGTCTGGGTTTGACCCCAGCGTGGTGCTGTTCACCGATGAAGCCACGGTGTGCCGGCAAATCGAGGCGGCGGACGCCGACCTGGTGATCTGCCCGTTTCTCAAGGACCGCGTGCCGCAGCAGTTGTGGAGCAACCTCGACCGCCCGGTGGTGATCATTCATCCGGGGATTGTCGGTGACCGTGGCGCCAGCGCGTTGGACTGGGCCATCACCCAGCAGGCCCGTCGCTGGGGCGTCACCGCGTTGCAGGCGGTGGAGGAGATGGACGCAGGGCCGGTCTGGTCGACCTGTGAGTTCGACATGCCCGCCGAGGTGCGAAAGTCCGAGTTGTACAACGGCCTGGTGAGTGACGCTGCGATCACCTGTATTCGCGACGTGGTGGAAAAATTCACCCGTGGTGTGCTCCCTGCGCCACTGGATTACACGCAGCCCAACGTTATCGGGCGCTTGCAGCCGAACATGAAGCAGGTAGACCGTGCTTTCAGCTGGCACGACTGCGCGCGCTTCATCAAACGCAGCATCGACGCCGCCGACGGCCAGCCGGGTGTGTTGGCCAGCATCCAAGGCGAGCAGTACTACTTGTACGACGCGCACCTGGATGCACGCCGGGGCCTGCCGGGTGAAATGCTCGCGGTACAGGATGATGCGGTATTGGTCGCAGCCGGCGATCAGAGCGTGTGGGTCGGCTCACTTAAACGCAAGGCCCAGCCAGGCGAGGAAACCTTCAAGTTGCCGGCCCGTCACGTGTTGGCCGGGCGCCTGGCGCGTGTGCCCGTGCTGGACAGCTCAATTGCCCACCAAGCCTTCAATGAACAGGCCTATCAACCGATTCGCTACCGTGAATGCGGCGATGTCGGCGAATTGACCTTCGAGTTCTACAACGGCGCCATGAGCACTGAACAATGCCAGCGGCTGGTCGCTGCACTGCGCTGGGCCAAGGCACGGGACACCCAGGTGCTGCTGATCAAAGGCGGGCGCGGCAGCTTTTCCAACGGCGTACACCTCAACGTCATCCAGGCCGCACCCGTGCCGGGGCTGGAGGCTTGGGCAAATATCCAGGCGATCGATGATGTGTGCCAGGAACTGCTGACCGCCCGGCAACTGGTGGTCAGCGGGCTGACCGGCAGTGCCGGTGCCGGCGGTGTAATGCTGGCCCTGGCGGCCGATATCGTCTTCGCCCGTGCCGGCGTAGTGCTCAACCCGCATTACAAGAGCATGGGCCTGTATGGCTCCGAATACTGGACCTACAGCCTGCCGCGTGCGGTGGGCAGTGAAATTGCCCATAAGCTCACTGAAGAGTGCCTGCCGATCAGCGCCATTCAGGCACAGCAGTGGGGCATGGTGCAGGACATTGGGCCACGTTGCCCGAGTGCGTTCAGTGCATGGTTACTGCAAGCGGCCCAAGGCGCGCTGAGCGATGAGAAATACGCCGCGCAACGCATGCGAAAAGCCACTATCGACCTTGAGCCAATGGATCGCTGCCGCCAAAACGAGTTGGCCCAGATGGAACTGGACATGGTGCACAACCGCCAGCAGTTTGCTGAGAAGTGCCGCAACTTTGTGTTCAAGCGTAAAGCCTGCCAGACGCCGCAACGGTTGATTGCGCCGTGGGCGTTGGCGCGTAAGGGCGAACTGGTCGACTGAGCGGTATTGCGCTGCCCCATGTGCTTGCGAGTGCCATATCCCATGCGCGATGATCTGGCACTGTCAGCGCCTGGAGTACAGTGATGCAATCGCTACCCATACCGCTCTCCATCAAGGGTGTGTTACTTGAGCTGCGCCCGCTGGAAACCGGGGATTTCGAGGCCCTGTATGGCGTCGCCTGCGACCCGTTGATCTGGGCCCAGCACCCCAGCCCCACGCGCTACCAGGAACCGGTGTTTCGCGAATGGTTCGAGCAGGCGCTGGCATCCCCCAGCGTACTGG
>NZ_VBVZ01000460.1 GCF_005863185.1 Pseudomonas edaphica | reverse complement strand
GTATCAGACAGATCGCTATCGCAGGCAAGCCAGCTCCCACAGTTGATCGGGTTCACAGGGAAAGAATGTTTTATGAGTGACAACTACCTATCCTTCGTCAATTCCCCTTGGGGCCGGCGCCTGGCCCGAACCATCGGCCTGCCGCAACCCTTGCCCTTGCAACGCCACCGCAGCGGCCAGCAAGGCCTTGCCAACCCGGTGATTGTCGCCGGGGCAGGGCGCCTCGGTGCGCAGGTGCAACAGCTCTTCAAAGACACCGATACCGTCGCCGCCACGCCGGCAACCCTCAAGGCACCGTCCACGGTCAAGGTGCAGGGCGCGGTGTTCGACGCCACGGCCGTGCTCGACCTGCAACAACTCGACGAGCTCTACCTGTTCTTCCACGCCAATGCCAAGCGCCTCGGCCAGCACGGCCGCGTGGTAGTGCTCGGCACGGCGCCGGAACATTGCCAGGACTTGCCCCAGGCCATCGCCCAGCGTGCCCTTGAAGGGCTGGTGCGCTCGCTGGCCAAGGAATTGCGCCGTGCAATTACGGTGCAATTGATCTACGTGGCACCGGGCGCCGAAGACGCACTGGACAGCAGCCTGCGGTTCTTTTTATCGCGCCGCTCGGCCTATGTGTCGGGCCAGGTGGTGCGCCTGGAAAAACCCGTGGACGCCCAGGGCACGGTGAACTGGGACAAACCCTTCGCCGGTCGCCGTGCCCTGGTCACCGGCGCCTCACGTGGCATTGGCCTGGCAATTGCCCAGGTGCTGGCCCGCGACGGTGCTCATGTGGTGTGCGTGGACGTGCCCCAGGCCCAGGCAGCGCTGCTTCAAGCCGCCGACAGTGTGAACGGCTCGGCCTTGCCGCTGGACATCACCGCAGCCGATGCGGCCGCGCTGTTGCAGGCGCATGTCAGCCAATACGGCGCATTCGACGTGGTGGTGCACAACGCCGGGATCACCCGCGACAAAACCATCGCCAAGATGACCGAAGCCGCCTGGCGCAGTGTGCTGGCGGTCAACCTCGAAGCGCCGTTGCAGCTCAGCAGCGCACTGTTGGAGGGGCGAGGCTTGAACCCTGGCGGGCGGATTGTGTGCGTGTCGTCGATTTCCGGTATCGCTGGCAACCTCGGGCAAAGCAACTACGCCACCTCCAAGGCGGGCGTGATTGGCCTGGTGGAGGGCCTGGCACCCCAGGCGGCCGCGCTGCAAGTCACGGTGAATGCGGTGGCGCCGGGGTTTATCGAAACCCAGATGACCGCGAAAATCCCGCTGATGATCCGTGAGGCCGGGCGGCGCATGAACTCACTGTCCCAGGGCGGGCAGCCGATCGATGTGGCCGAGACCATCGCCTGGCTGGCGCACCCGGCGTCCGGCGGGGTCAATGGCCAGGTGGTACGGGTGTGCGGCCAAAGCCTGCTGGGAGCCTGAACCATGGACTATGTGACGCAGATCATCGACCCGCCACCGTCGCGCACCCAGCTGTTGCTGGACGGCGTGCGCGCACTGCGCAAACCCAAGCTTGACGGGCCGCCGCCGCTGCCCACCGCGCGCCTGGTGCGCTCGGCGGTGGAGCTGAGCGCTGCTGGCATCGCCGCCTATGGCCGCGCCTGCGGTTTTCGCCGTGAGCAGGGCGTGCCGCTGTCCTATCCGCATGTGCTGGCGTTCCCACTGCATTTGATGCTGCTGACCCGGCCGAGCTTTCCGTACCCGGCCAGTGGCATGGTGCACCTGGCCAATCGCATTCGACAGCACCAGCGTTTGCGCGAAGGCCAGGCGCTGCGCCTGGAAGTGTACTGCGAGCGCTGGGTGGCGCACCCCAAGGGCCAGGCGCTGAGCATCGCCACCCGCGCCTTTGCGGCGGATACGTTGGTGTGGGAAAGCGACAGCCTGTACCTGCGCCGCGACGTCAAAGACCCGCTCGGCGAACCCTGGGACGACGCGCTGCCCTTGCAGGAAGACGGCCTGTTGCGCACCCAGCGCTGGTTGCTGCCGGCCGACCTGGGGCGCCGGTTTGCCAAGGTCTCGGGGGATTTCAACCCGATTCACACCTCGGTGATTGGCGCCAGGATCTTCGGCTTTCGCCGCGCCATCGCCCATGGCATGTGGACCCTGGGCCGCGCACTGGCGGCGCAACAACCGCCGGGCGGGCTGGATCAGGCGCAAGCGCATTGCGACTTCAAGCTGCCGATCTTCCTGCCCGGCCAGGTCGCGCAATGGAGCCGCCCGGTGACCGGGCCGCGCCGTGAGTTTGAAGTGCGCAATGTTGCCGGTGATAAACCGCATATGCGCGGGCTATTTATCTGGAACGAGAGCCATCAATGAGTGACTACAGTTTCAACCCGGCCCCGACCCGCCGCGTGGCGATTATCGGCGGCAACCGTATCCCGTTTGCCCGTTCCAACACCGTGTATGCCCACGACAGCAATCAGGACCTGCTGGTGGCGGCCCTGCAAGGCCTGGTGGAGCGCTATCACCTGCACGGCCAGCGCCTGGGTGAGTTTGCTGCGGGCGCGGTGATCAAGCATTCGCGGGATTTCAACCTGGCGCGTGAGGCGTTGCTGTCCACCACATTGTCGCCTGACACGCCTGCCTACGACGTGCAACAAGCCTGCGGTACCGGGCTGGAAGCGGCCTTGCTGGTCGCCAACAAAATTGCGCTTGGCCAGATCGAAGTGGGCATCGCCGGTGGCGCCGACACCACGTCGGATGCGCCCATCGGCATCAACGAATCGCTGCGCCATACCTTGCTGGCGGCCAATCGCGCCAAGGGCATGGGCGCCAAAGTGAAGACCTTGCTGAAGGTGCGCCCGTCGATGTTTTTCAAACCGCTGCTGCCGCGCAATGGCGAGCCGCGCACCGGTTTGTCCATGGGTGAACACTGCGAAGAAATGGCCAAGCGCTGGCAGATCAAACGCCTGGCCCAGGATGAGCTGACCCTCACCAGCCACCAGCGCCTGGATGCGGCCTATAAACGCGGTTTTTTCGATGACCTGCTCAGCCCCTATCGCGGGCTGGCGCGTGACAACAACCTGCGTGCCGATGCCAGCCTGGAGAAGCTCGCGGGCCTGTCTGCGGCTTACGACCGCCAAAACGGCACGCTCACGGCGGGTAACTCCACACCGCTGACCGATGGCGCCTCAGTGGTCTTGCTGGCCAGCGAAGCCTGGGCTGCCGAACAGGGTTTGCCGGTGCTTGCTTACCTGCGTACCGGCGAAACCGCTGCGGTGAACTTTGTCGACGGCACCGAAGGCTTGTTGATGGCCCCGGCGTATGCCGTGCCGCGCATGCTCAAGCGTGAGGGCCTGGGGTTTGCCGACTTTGACTTTTTTGAAATTCACGAAGCCTTTGCCGCCCAGGTGCTGTGCACGCTCAAGGCGTGGGAAGACCCCGAGTATTGCCGCGAGCGTCTAGGCTTGGAGGCACCACTGGGCGCCATCGACCGCAGCAAGATGAACGTCAATGGCGGCTCCCTGGGCTGTGGCCATCCGTTTGCCGCCACCGGTGGCCGGCAACTGGCGGCGCTGGCCAAAACCATCCATGAAAACGGGGGCGGGCGCGGCCTGATTTCGATTTGTGCAGCAGGCGGGCTGGGCATCACCGCCATCGTCGAAAAATAGCCTGATCAAAAACAACAATAAGGAGACTGCCATGAACGCTGTAAGCCAGGAACACACCGAACGGGTCTGGTTGAACGCCTACTTGCCGGGCGTGCCGGCGGACATCGAGGCCGGTATCGAGGCCTACCCGTCGCTGCGCGAGGTGTTCCTGGAGCACCTGGAAAAATTCCGCGAGCGGGTCGCCTACGTCAGCATCGGCACCGAAATGACCTATGCCGACTGGCAGGTGCAAGGCCAGGCGTTTGCCGCGTGGCTACAGGGCCAAGGCGTGAAAAAGGGCGACCGGGTGGCGCTGATGATGCCCAACTGCCTGCAGTACCCGATCTGCCTGCTGGGCACGATCCTGGCCGGTGCGGTGGTGGTCAACGTCAACCCGTTGTACACCTCCCATGAACTCAAGCATTTGCTCAAGGACAGCGAAGCCGAAACCCTGGTGATCTTTGAAAACTTCGCCCACACCTTTGAAAAAGTCGCGCAGGGCAGCCGTGTCAAACGCGTGGTGGTGGCGGCCATTGGCGATCTGCTCGGCACCTTCAAGGGCGCGGCGATGAACTTCATCCTGCGTCGCGTGCAAAAACAGGTGCCAAAATTTCACCTGCCCGGCGCTGTGCGCTTCAACAACGTGTTGAAACAGGGACGGGCGCTGAACCACTTTCCGGTGGCGATGCACCTCGATGAGCTGGCGTTTCTGCAATACACCGGCGGCACCACGGGGGACGCCAAGGGCGTGATGCTCAGCCACCGCAATATCATCGCCAACCTGCTGCAAGCCAAGGCCTGGGTTGGTGACCAGTTGGACCAGGACAAGCAGGAAACCAACGTGACCTTGTTGCCGCTGTACCACATCTTTTCGCTGACGGTGAATTGCCTGATGTTCATGTGCCTGGGCGGGCGCAACATCCTGATTGCCAACCCACGGGATGTGAAACGGGTGCAGATGATCTTGCGCAAGGAGCGTTTCAACGGCATTGCCGGGGTCAACACCTTGTTTAACGGCTTGCTCGAAAACAAAGAGTTCTGTGCGCGGGATTTCTCTGACCTGCGCATGGTGATTGCTGGCGGCATGGCGACGCACACGGCGGTGGCCAAGCGCTGGAAGGAGGTCACTGGGTTGCCGATTATTGAAGGTTATGGGCTGACCGAGTGCTCGCCGGTGGTGAGCATCAGCCCGATCAACATTGCTCGCATGCGTGAGATGGAATTCACCGGCAGCATCGGTGTGCCGTTGCCGTCGACCTGGGTGCGGTTTATGCGTGAGGATGGGGAACTGGCGGACATTGGTGAGCAAGGTGAACTGCAAGTGCGTGGCCCGCAGGTGATGCAGGGGTACTGGAAGCGGCCCAAGGAAACGGCTGAAGTGCTGGATACCGAGGGCTGGTTGTCCACCGGGGACATTGGGGTGATGGATGAGCGTGGGTATATTCGTCTGGTGGATCGCAAGAAAGACATGATCCTGGTTTCGGG
>NZ_VBVZ01000045.1 GCF_005863185.1 Pseudomonas edaphica | reverse complement strand
ATCAGTCCGCAGTGGAACCTGATCACCCGCTGGCAGTATGACTATGCCCGCAACCGTACCCTGGAAGCCTTCGGTGGTTTCGAGTACGACAACTGCTGCTGGAAACTGCGCGTCATCAACCGTTACTGGGTTTCCAACGACGAATACAGCCAGATCGCCCCGCTTAACGAAAAGGGTGACCACGGGCTCTTCTTCCAGATCGTCCTCAAAGGACTCGGCGGCCTGACCGGCGCCAAGGTAGAGAGCTTCCTCGACAAAGGCATTGAAGGTTATCGTGAACGTGAAGACCAAGCTTTCTGATTGCTTGCGCCCGCTAGTGCTGGGCGCGCTGTTCCTGGGGGCCGCATCGGCACACGCTGCGGTTCAACAGCTGGACAAGGTAGTGGCCATCGTCGATAACGACGTGATCATGCAGAGCCAACTCGACCAACGGGTCAAGGAAGTTCAGCAAACCATCGCCAAGCGTGGCGGCGGCGTACCGCCTACCAGCGTGCTGGACCCACAGGTACTTGAGCGCCTGATCGTCGAAAACCTGCAACTGCAGATCGGCGAGCGCTCCGGCATCCGTATTTCGGACGAAGAACTGAACCAGGCCGTCGGCACCATCGCTCAGCGCAATAACATGAGCATTGACCAGTTCAAGGCTGCCCTGGCCCACGATGGTTTGTCTTATGAAGACGCCCGTGACCAGATCAAGCGTGAAATGATCATCAGCCGTGTGCGTCAGCGCCGTGTAGCGGAGCGCGTTCAGGTGTCTGAGCAGGAAGTGAAGAACTTCCTGGCCTCGGACCTCGGCAAGATGCAGCTCTCCGAAGAACTGCACCTGGCCAATATCCTGGTTCCAACCCCAGACAGCGCCAGCTCCGAGCAGCTCAATGCCGCTGCGGCGAAAACCCAGGCTATCTATGATCGCCTGAAAGCCGGTGCTGACTTTGCCCAGACGGCCATTGCCATGTCCGGCAGCGACAACGCCCTGGACGGCGGTGACATGGGCTGGCGTAAAGCCGCGCAACTGCCACCTCCGTTCGACCGTGAGCTGAGCGCCATGAATGTGGGTGAAATCACCCAGCCAGCGCGTACGCCAGGCGGCTTCATCATCCTCAAGTTGCTCGGCAAACGCGGCGGCGAGACCTCGCTGAAAGACGAAGTGCATGTTCGTCACATCCTGGTCAAACCAAGCGAAATCCGTACCGAGGCGCAAACCAAGGAGCTGGCCCAGAAGATCTATGACCGCATCGAAGGCGGTGAAGACTTCGCCACCCTGGCCAAGAGCTTCTCGGAAGACCCGGGTTCCGCCCTCAACGGTGGCGACCTGAACTGGATCGACCCGAAAGCGCTGGTGCCGGAGTTCCAGGACGTCATGGCCAAGACCCCGCAAGGCGTTCTGTCCAAGCCGTTCAAGACCCAATATGGCTGGCACGTCCTGGAAGTCCTTGGCCGCCGCGCCACCGACAACACCACCCAGGCCCGCGAACAACAAGCCCTGACCGTGCTGCGTAACCGCAAGTACGACGAAGAGCTGCAAACCTGGTTGCGTCAGATCCGTGACGAAGCCTACGTAGAGAACAAGCTGCCAGGCGCCGAGCAAACAGGCACCGACCAGGCAGCACAGTGAAACCCCAGCGTTTCGCGGTAACACCCGGCGAGCCGGCCGGCATTGGTCCAGACCTGTGCCTGCTGCTCGCCTCGCACCCTCAGCCACACCCCCTGATTGCCATTACCAGTCGCGACCTGCTCCTTGAGCGGGCCGCGCAGCTGGGTGTGGCTGTCACCTTGCTGGACGTGGCGCCGGGCAACTGGCCCGACCTACCCGCCCCGGCCGGTAGCCTGTATGTGTGGGACACCCCGCTGGCAGCCAAGGTGGTTGCCGGGCGACTGAACAAGGCCAATGCCGCGTTTGTGCTGGAAACCCTGACACGCGCAGGCCAAGGCTGCATCGACGGCGACTTCGCCGGTATGATCACCGCCCCGGTGCACAAGGGCGTGATCAACGAGTCCGGCATTGCCTTTTCCGGCCATACCGAATTCCTCGCCGAACTGACCCATACCGAACAAGTGGTGATGATGCTGGCCACTCGCGGCCTTCGGGTAGCGCTGGTGACCACGCACTTGCCGTTGCGCGATATCGCCGACGCCATCACTGCCGAGCGCGTGGAGCGCGTTACACGCATCCT
The DNA here is from genome assembly GCF_005863185.1 of Pseudomonas edaphica. GTDB lineage: Bacteria > Pseudomonadota > Gammaproteobacteria > Pseudomonadales > Pseudomonadaceae > Aquipseudomonas > Aquipseudomonas edaphica. The sequence goes on along the minus strand of NZ_VBVZ01000045.1, from coordinate 16,971 downwards.
GCACGCCGACCTGCAACAGAAATTCGGCATTGCCCAACCACGCATCCTGGTTTGTGGGCTCAACCCGCATGCCGGTGAAGGCGGTCATTTGGGCCATGAAGAAATCGACATCATTGAACCGACATTAGAGCGTCTGCGCCAAGAAGGCATGGACCTGCGCGGCCCATTGCCTGCAGACACTCTGTTTACCCCCAAATATCTGGAGCACTGCGACGCAGTGCTGGCGATGTACCACGACCAAGGGCTGCCCGTGCTGAAGTACAAAGGCTTCGGCGCCGCAGTCAACGTGACACTGGGCCTGCCGATCATCCGCACCTCCGTCGACCATGGCACTGCCCTGGACCTGGCGGGCAGCGGCAAGATCGATACCGGCAGCCTGCACGTGGCCCTGGAAACCGCCTATCAGATGGCCGAGACCCGTATATGACTGAGCATTACCAACACCGGGCGCGCAAGCGCTTCGGGCAAAACTTCCTGCACGACGCTGGCGTGATCGACCGTATTCTGCGTTCCATCCATGCCAAGCCAGAAGACCGCTTGCTGGAAATCGGCCCGGGCCAGGGCGCATTGACCCAAGGCCTGCTCAACAGTGGCGGCCAGTTGGACGTGGTGGAGTTGGACAAGGACCTGATCCCGATCCTCAACCAGCAATTCGCCGGTATGCCCAACTTCAACCTGCACCAGGGCGATGCGCTGAAGTTTGACTTCAACAGCCTCAACGCCGCGCCCAACAGCCTGCGGGTGGTCGGCAACCTGCCGTACAACATCTCTACGCCGCTGATTTTTCACCTGCTGAACAATGCCGGGATCATCCGCGACATGCACTTCATGCTGCAAAAAGAAGTGGTTGAGCGTTTGGCCGCAGGCCCAGGCGGTGGTGATTGGGGCCGTCTGTCGATCATGGTTCAGTACCATTGCCGCGTAGAGCACCTGTTCAACGTCGGCCCTGGCGCCTTCAACCCGCCGCCGAAGGTCGACTCGGCCATCGTGCGCCTGGTGCCGCACGCGGTGCTGCCGCATCCGGCCAAGGACCACAAGTTGCTGGAGCGCGTGGTACGTGAAGCGTTCAACCAACGCCGCAAGACCCTGCGCAACACGCTCAAGGCGCTGCTGAGCAACGCCGAGATCGAAGCAGCCGGTGTCGACGGTGGCCTGCGCCCCGAGCAACTGGACCTGGCCGCGTTTGTGCGTCTGGCTGATCAGCTTGCGATCCAGCCTGCGCCGACCGTGGAATAAGCTGTAACTCGATACAACTGTGGGAGCGGGCTTGCCCGCGATGGCGGTGCATCAGTGACACATTCAGTGACTGACACACTGCATTCGCGAGTAAGCCCGCCCCCACAGTTGCTCCGCGTTATACCGATAGCGCTTGCCGCCTGCCCGACACATGTCTGGCCTAGTGCCCCGCTCATGGCCTAGACTGATCCGCATCTGCTGTCCTCCGCTTTTGCTCTTAAGGCCTCTTGCATGTCCGATCCTCGCTACCAGATCGACGTCAGCGTCGTCACCCGCTTCCTCGCGGACCAATCGCAACCTGAACACGACCGTTATGCCTTCGCCTACACCATCACGGTGAAGAACAACGGGCAGGTGCCGGCCAAACTGCTGTCGCGCCACTGGGTAATTACCGATGGCGACGGCCAGGTCGAGGAAGTGCGTGGTGCCGGCGTGGTTGGCCAGCAGCCGTTGATCGACATCGGCGCCAGCCATACTTACAGCAGCGGCACGGTGATGACCTCCAAAGTCGGCACCATGCAGGGCTCGTATCAGATGAAAGCCACCGACGGAAAACTGTTCGACGCCATCATCGCGCCGTTTCGCCTCGCAGTGCCCGGAGCCCTGCACTGATGACGACGTACGCAGTCGGTGACCTGCAAGGCTGCCTGGAACCCCTCAAATGCCTGCTGGAGCGCGTAGCCTTCAACCCGGCGAGCGACCGCTTGTGGCTGGTCGGCGACCTGGTCAATCGCGGCCCCGAGTCCCTGGAGACCCTGCGCTTTCTTTATAAGATGCGCGATTCATTGGTGTGCGTGCTGGGCAACCATGACCTGCACCTGCTGGCGGCCGGCAATAACATCGAACGCCTGAAAAAAGGCGACACCCTGCGCGAGATCCTGGAAGCGCCGGACAGGACTGAATTACTGGACTGGCTGCGCCGCCAAAAGCTCATGCATTACGACGAAGGCCGCAACATGGCCTTGGTGCATGCCGGCATCCCGCCCCAATGGACGCTGAAGAAAGCCCTCAAGGGCGCCGCCGAAGTCGAAAGCGCCCTGGCCGATGACAACCTGTACACCGCCTACCTCGACGGCATGTACGGCAACGAGCCGGTCAAGTGGGACAATGACCTCACCGGCGTGGCCCGCCTGCGCGTGATCACCAACTACTTCACACGCATGCGCTTCTGCACCGCCGAAGGCAAGCTGGACCTCAAGAGCAAGGAAGGCGCCGACACTGCGCTGCCCGGTTATAAGCCATGGTTTGCCCACAAGGAACGCAAGACCCGTGACATGAAGATCATCTTCGGTCACTGGGCGGCCCTGGAAGGCAAATGCGAAGAACCTGGCGTGTTCGCCCTCGACACCGGTTGCGTGTGGGGCGGCGCCATGACCCTGATGAACATCGACACCGGCGAGCGCCTGAGCTGCCAGTGTGAACCTCCCCCTTCTGTAACACTGCCGGGCGCCAAGCCCTAGGAGCCCGCCATGAGCGAATTCAAACGTATCCCTCCCGAACAAGCCCAGGCCCTGCGCGAGCAAGGCGCCGTGGTGGTCGACATCCGCGACCAGCCGACCTATGCAGCAGGCCACATCAGCGGCGCGCAGCATCTGGACAACCACAACATCCAAGACTTCATCCGTGCCGCCGACCTCGATGCACCGGTGATCGTGGCCTGCTACCACGGCAATTCCAGCCAGAGCGCAGCGGCCTATCTGATCAGCCAGGGCTTCTCCGACGTCTATAGCCTGGACGGTGGCTTCGAGCTGTGGCGTACGACCTATCCTGCAGAAATTGCCTCCGACAATTCGCAATAATTTTTTTCACACCCCGCCACCCCGCGTGACGCTTGGGCTTGCGCCGTTTCTGACGAACGGCGCAGCCAAACTAATTGCGCATCGCGCCTTGACCTCCCGGATTCCGAACTATCCTTAAGCGCAGGCCATCCGAATCAGGGGAGAGCCGGTACACCGGCGTGCGGGTCATCGGTAGCGTTTCAGGGTGTTCTGGGGGGAAAACAGCCAGTGGCGATCGCCAATGGCTGCCAGCATCGACTGATTGATCCGGCGTCGGCTCCACGTATCGAGCGAGGTGACGACGTCATGAGTATCTTTAGCCACTTCCAACAACGCTTCGAGTCCACCCAGCAGGAAGAACTCACCCTGCAGGAGTATCTCGAGCTGTGCAAAAAGGACCGCAGCACCTACGCATCTGCCGCCGAACGCCTGCTGCTGGCGATTGGTGAGCCGGAGCTGGTAGACACCTCGAACAATTCGCGCCTGTCGCGAATATTCTCCAACAAGGTGATCCGGCGCTACCCGGCCTTTGAAGACTTCCACGGCATGGAAGAATGCATCGACCAGATCGTCTCCTACTTCCGCCACGCCGCCCAAGGCCTGGAAGAGAAGAAACAGATCCTCTACCTGCTCGGCCCGGTCGGCGGCGGTAAGTCGTCCCTGGCGGAAAAGCTCAAACAACTGATCGAGAAGGTGCCCTTCTACGCCATCAAGGGCTCGCCGGTGTTCGAGTCGCCTTTGGGGTTGTTCAACGCCACGGAAGATGGCGCGATCCTCGAAGAAGACTTCGGCATCCCACGCCGCTACCTCAATACCATCATGTCGCCGTGGGCCACCAAACGGCTGTCGGAGTTTGGCGGCGACATCAGCCAGTTCCGCGTGGTGAAACTCTACCCGTCGATCCTCAACCAGATCGGCGTGGCCAAGACCGAGCCAGGTGACGAGAACAACCAGGACATCTCGGCGCTGGTGGGCAAGGTCGATATCCGCAAACTCGAGGAATTCCCACAGAACGACGCCGACGCCTACAGCTACTCGGGCGCACTGTGCCGGGCCAACCAGGGCCTGATGGAGTTCGTGGAAATGTTCAAAGCGCCGATCAAGGTGCTGCACCCACTGCTTACCGCCACCCAGGAAGGCAACTACAACAGTACCGAAGGCCTGGGCGCGATTCCGTTCACCGGGATCCTGCTGGCTCACTCCAACGAATCGGAATGGCATACCTTCCGCAACAACAAGAACAACGAAGCCTTCATCGACCGGATCTACATCGTCAAGGTGCCGTACTGCCTGCGGGTCAGTGATGAAATCAAGATTTACGACAAGCTGCTGTTCAACAGCTCCCTGGCCAAGGCGCATTGCGCGCCTGACACCCTGAAGATGCTTGCGCAATTCACCGTGCTCTCGCGCCTCAAGGAGCCGGAAAACTCGAACATCTACTCGAAAATGCGCGTGTACGACGGCGAAAACCTCAAGGACACCGACCCCAAAGCCAAGTCGATCCAGGAATATCGCGACACGGCGGGCGTGGATGAGGGCATGAACGGCCTTTCCACCCGTTTCGCGTTCAAGATCCTCTCCAAGGTCTTTAACTTCGACCCGCACGAGATCGCCGCCAACCCGGTGCATCTGCTCTATGTGCTGGAACAGCAGATCGAACAGGAGCAATTCCAGGCCGAAACCCGCGAACGCTACCTGCGCTTCCTCAAGGAATACCTGGCGCCGCGCTACATCGAGTTCATCGGCAAGGAAATCCAGACTGCATACCTGGAGTCCTACAGCGAGTACGGCCAGAACATCTTTGACCGCTACGTGCTGTACGCCGACTTCTGGATTCAGGACCAGGAATACCGCGACCCGGAAACCGGCGAGATCCTCAACCGCGTGGCCCTCAACGAGGAACTGGAGAAGATCGAAAAACCGGCCGGCATCAGCAATCCGAAGGATTTCCGCAACGAAATCGTCAACTTCGTGCTGCGCGCCCGTGCCAACAACAACGGCAAGAACCCTACCTGGCTCAGCTACGAGAAGCTGCGGGTGGTCATCGAGAAAAAAATGTTCTCCAACACCGAGGACCTGCTGCCGGTTATCAGCTTCAACGCCAAGGCCAGCAAGGAGGACCAGCAAAAACACAACGACTTTGTTACGCGCATGGTCGAACGCGGCTACACCGACAAACAGGTACGCCTGCTTTCCGAGTGGTACCTGCGGGTGCGTAAATCACAGTAAGGCAGCGACAGGCGCGTGCTGCCGGGCTTCTGGCCCGGCAGCCGACCGCTTGTCTCTAAGCTTCCAGCTCGCGGCTTGAAGCTTGTAACGTGAAGCTGCCCGGAGGGCTCCCCATGAGCTATGTGATCGACCGACGCCTCAATGGCAAGAACAAGAGCACGGTAAACCGTCAGCGTTTCCTGCGGCGTTACCGTGACCACATTAAAAAGGCCGTTGAAGAGGCCGTCAGCCGCCGCTCCATTACTGACATGGAGCATGGCGAGCAAATCAGCATTCCTGGACGCGACATCGACGAACCGGTGCTGCACCACGGCCGGGGCGGCAAACAGACCGTCGTGCACCCCGGCAACAAGGAATTCACCACCGGCGAGCATATCCAGCGCCCCCAAGGCGGTGGTGGCGGTAAAGGCCCCGGCAAAGCCGGCAATTCCGGCGAGGGCATGGACGAGTTCGTGTTCCAGATCACCCAGGAAGAATTCCTGGAATTCATGTTTGAAGACCTGGAATTGCCCAACCTGGTCAAACGCAACCTGACCGGCACCGACACCTTCAAGACCGTGCGCGCAGGGATTAGTAACGAGGGCAACCCGTCCCGCATCAATATCATTCGCACGCTGCGCTCGGCCCATGCACGGCGTATCGCCTTGTCCGGTAGCAGCCGCGCCAAACTGAAGGAAGCCAAGGAAGAACTGGCGCGTTTAAAGCGCGAAGAACCGGATAACTTCGGCGATATCCAGCAAATCGAGGCGGAAATCGAGAAACTCAGCGCGCGCATTCACCGCGTGCCGTTTCTCGACACCTTCGACCTGAAATACAACTTGCTGGTCAAGCAACCCAACCCCAGCTCCAAGGCGGTGATGTTCTGCCTGATGGACGTGTCCGGCTCCATGACCCAGGCCACCAAGGACATTGCCAAGCGCTTTTTCATCCTGCTGTACCTGTTCCTGAAGCGTAACTACGACAAGATCGACGTGGTGTTCATCCGCCATCACACCAGCGCCCGGGAAGTGAACGAAGAAGAGTTCTTCTACTCGCGGGAAACCGGCGGCACCATTGTGTCCAGCGCCTTGAAGCTGATGCAGGAGATCATGGCCGAGCGCTACCCTGCCAATGAGTGGAACATCTACGCCGCGCAAGCCTCCGACGGCGATAACTGGAACGATGACTCGCCGATCTGCCGCGATATCCTGATCAACCAGATCATGCCGTTCGTGCAGTACTACACCTACGTTGAAATTACCCCTCGTGAGCACCAGGCACTGTGGTTCGAATACGAGCGCATCGGCGAAGCCTTTGCCGATACGTTCGCCCAGCAGCAACTGGTCTCGGCCGGCGATATCTACCCGGTCTTCCGTGAACTCTTCCAGCGCAGGTTAGTGACATGACCGCCAAAAAAGAGCATAAGCGCCAACCCATTTCCACCGGCTCCGAGTGGACCTTTGAACTGATCCAGGCCTATGACCGGGAAATCAGCCGCATCGCGGCGGGTTATGCCCTGGACACTTACCCCAACCAGATCGAAGTGATCACCGCCGAGCAGATGATGGATGCCTACGCCTCGGTCGGCATGCCCTTGGGCTACCACCATTGGTCCTATGGCAAACACTTCCTCAGCACCGAGAAGTCCTACACCCGTGGGCAGATGGGCCTGGCCTACGAGATCGTGATCAACTCCGACCCGTGCATCGCCTACCTGATGGAAGAAAACACCATCTGCATGCAGGCGCTGGTGGTGGCCCACGCGTGCTACGGGCATAACAGTTTTTTCAAGGGCAACTACCTGTTCCGCACCTGGACCGATGCCAGCTCGATCATCGATTACCTGGTGTTCGCCAAGCAGTACATCATGCAATGCGAGGAACGCCATGGCATCGATGCGGTAGAGGACTTGCTCGACTCTTGCCACGCGCTGATGAACTACGGCGTCGACCGTTACAAACGCCCGTATCCGATTTCCGCCGAGGAAGAACGCCTGCGCCAGAAGGAGCGTGAGGAGCACCTGCAAAAGCAGATCAACGACCTGTGGCGCACGATTCCTAAAAAGGCCGGCAAAAACAGCGACAAGGACAATGCTCGCTTCCCCGCCGAACCTCAGGAAAACATCCTGTATTTCCTGGAAAAACACGCGCCGTTGCTGGAGCCGTGGCAGCGAGAAATCGTGCGCATTGTGCGCAAGATCGCCCAGTATTTTTATCCACAGCGCCAAACCCAGGTGATGAACGAAGGCTGGGCAACGTTCTGGCACTACACCTTGATGAATGACCTGTACGACGAAGGCCTGGTCACCGACGGTTTCATGATGGAGTTCCTCACCTCCCATACCAGCGTGGTGTTCCAGCCCGGTTTTGACAGCCCGTATTACAGCGGCATCAACCCCTACGCGCTGGGCTTTGCCATGTACCGCGACATCCGGCGCATGTGTGAACACCCCACCGAAGAAGACCGCCGCTGGTTCCCGGAAATCGCCGGCAGCGACTGGTTGTCGACCATCAAGTTCGCCATGAGCAGCTTCAAGGATGAGAGTTTCATCCTGCAGTACCTGTCACCTCAGGTGATTCGCGACCTGAAGCTGTTCAGCATTCTCGATGACGACCTCAAGGATGATCTGGTGGTGCCTGCCATCCACGATGAGCCCGGCTACCGCACCATCCGTGAAACCCTGGCAGCGCAGTACAACCTGGGCAACCGTGAGCCAAACGTGCAGATCTACAGCATTGATGTGCGCGGCGACCGTTCGCTGACCTTGCGTCACCAGCAGCACGACCGCAAACCTTTGGGCGAGTCCACCGAGGAAGTGCTCAAACACCTGCACCGGCTGTGGGGCTTCGACATTCACCTGGAAACCCTGCAGGGCGATCAGGTGATGAAAACCCACCACGTGCCGCCACGCACCGACCACAACGATAACGACTACGGCCGCCTGGACCTGGCCGTCGTACATCTCTGAAACAGCAAAGCCTCCATTGGTCCGGCTCAGGCGGTATCCTGTGCCGCTAATGGAGGCTTTTTCATGAAAATCTACACAGTCGGCGGTGCGGTGCGTGATCGCCTGCTCGGCCTCAAGGTCACCGATATCGACCGCGTCGTGGTCGGTGCGACCACTGAAGAAATGCTCGCTAAAGGCTACAAGCCAGTCGGTGCTGACTTCCCGGTATTCCTGGACCCAAAGAACGGCGACGAATACGCCCTCGCCCGCACCGAACGCAAGAGTGGCCGGGGTTATGGCGGCTTTGTGTTTCACGCAAGCCCCGAGGTCACGCTGGAAGAAGACCTGATTCGCCGTGACCTGACCATCAACGCCATGGCCGAGGATGATGACGGCAACCTGACCGATCCCTATGGCGGCCAGAGCGATCTTAAAGCACGGATTCTGCGTCACGTTTCTCCCGCGTTCGCCGAAGATCCCCTGCGAGTGCTGCGTGTTGCACGCTTTGCTGCGCGTTACGCTCACTTGAGTTTTACCGTCGCCCCGCAAACCCTGGAACTGATGCGCCAACTCAGCGAGTCCGGCGAACTGCAAGCCTTGACCCCGGAGCGCAGTTGGAAAGAAATTTCCAGGGCGCTGATGGAGGATCAGCCGCAGGTGTTTATTCAGGTACTGCGCGACTGCAACGCGCTGAAAACCCTGATGCCCGAAGTGAATGCACTGTTTGGCGTGCCACAACCCGAGGCCCATCACCCGGAAATCGACACCGGCATCCATACCCTTAGCGTGCTCGAGCAAGCCGCCTTGCATCAGCAGCCGCTGACCGTGCGCTGGGCCTGCCTGCTGCACGACCTGGGCAAAGGCCTGACGCCTGTGGATAAGTTGCCGCAGCATATTGCCCACGAACACACGGGCTTGAAGCTGATCAAGGCGGTCAATGAACGCTTCAAGGTGCCGAAGGATTGCCAGGAACTGGCCCTGCTGGTCGGCCAATACCACACCCACGGCCACCGTGCGCTGGAGCTGAAAGCCTCGACGCTGCTGGAGTTGCTGCAAAGTTTTGACGTGTATCGCCGGCCGCAGCGCTTTGAAGAGTTTGTGGTGAGTTGCGAAATGGACGCCCGGGGCCGCAAGGGCCTGGAGCAGAGAAGTTATCCACAGGCGGATTATTTACGCGGCGCAGCCAAGGCCGCCCGCGAAGTACCGGTGGCGCCCTTGCTGGAGAAAGGTTTCAAAGGCCCGGAGCTGGGCGAGGCGCTCAAGCGTGAGCGGCTTAAGGTGCTCAAGGCCTACAAAGAGCAATACAACCTGTAGTCGTTACTCTTTGTGGCAGACGGGTTTGCATCAATGCCATTCAGTTAAGCGCAAAACGTGTGGAAGCGGGCTTGCCCGCGAAGACGTCGGCACAGTAAACATTGATGCTGACTGACCCACCGCTTTCGCGGGCAAGCCCGCTCCCACAGTTGAATCCGGTCAAGCCAGGCGCATCGGCGGCTACAGTAGATCCGCCGGGGTCAACTGCTGGCCCCGCCATTCAAACGCAACTGGCGCCAGCACCTGGTCGATCTGCGCATCGCGCCATAACTCGGCCATGGTCTTATCGACTTCAGGGTGGACACGATCGGGCGCCATCAACGACAACGGCCACAGCACAAAAGCATTCTTCAGGATCTCTGCGCGGGGCAGGATCAAACCATCGAAATTCCCCACCAGGTCACCGTACAGCAGCACGTCGATATCCAACGGCAGCCCTTTGCGGTCCGGGGCATAACGACCATTGTCAGCCTCGATGAATTTCAACCGACGATCCAGCTCCATCAACGGCAGGTCGGTATACGCCGACACAACAAGGTTGAAGAATGGCCCGCTCTTGATGCCCACCGGCTGGCTTTCAAACACCGCGGAGCAGCGTACATCGGTCAAGAAACTCGCCAACGCGTCCAAGCCGGCACACAGGTGCGGCTCGCGCTCGATATTGCTGCCAAGGCCAAGGTAAACCTGAGTTAGCGACATCCGCGCTCGATCTCCACGCCCACGCCTTTGGCAGCCGGTACGGCGCCGGGCTTGGTCAATTTGAGGTGCAGCCAGGGAATCTGGAATTCGTTCATCAGCACTTCGGCCAACCGCTCGGCAAAGGTTTCCACCAACTGGTATTGGGATTGCTCGGCAAAGGCCTGGATACGCGTGGACACACTGGCGTAATCCAGCGCCAGGGTCAGGTCGTCACCGGCAGCCGCCGGGCGATTGTCCCAGGCGAAGCTAAGGTCCAGGCGCAGGCATTGCTTGATGCCGCGCTCCCAGTCGTAGGCCCCGATTACGGTGTCGACTTCCAGGCCTTCGATAAACACTCTGTCCAAGCTCTTCTCCGCAGCACGACAAGGGCGCATTGCCCCGGTTAGAATCAGGGCGTCCTCGCCCGGAATAGTTAGCATGTTTTGGTTACTGGCGATTCTCGCCTACCTGCTCGGCTCGCTGTCCTTCGCCATTTTGCTCAGCCGCCTGACGGGAAATCCCGACCCGCGAATGAGTGGCTCAGGCAATGCCGGCGCCACCAATATGTTGCGCCTGGCCGGCAAGAAACTCGCCGTACTGACGCTGCTGGGTGACCTCTGCAAGGGCTTGTTGCCCGTACTGATCGCCAGCTTCGCCGGTCTTACCTTGCAACAGCAGGCCTGGGTGGGCGTGTGCGCCGTCCTGGGCCATCTGTTTCCGCTGTACTTCCGTTTTCGCGGCGGCAAAGGCGTCGCGACCGCGGCCGGCATGCTGCTGGGGGTTTACCCTCCGGCAGCGCTGCTGGCCGTGCTGGCCTGGCTGCTGACGTTCTACCTGACCCGCACCAGCTCGCTGGCCGCACTGATCGCCACGCCACTCACCCTGCCGCTGCTCGCCTGGCAGGCACCGGCGGCGTTGCTGCCGATGAGCGTACTGACACTGCTGATCGTGTGGCGCCACCGCGGCAATTTACGCGACCTGTTTGCCGGGCGCGAACGGCATTTTTAAATACCGTTGATGAGCCCCGCGCAAGCCAAGCCACTTAAAGCGGTGAAAGCTGCTCCATCGGCCAGCGTGCCTGCACGCTGATCGCCAGGCTTTCGTGCTGCCCGGCCTGCAAGCGCTGGCAACCGGCGTAGGCAATCATTGCGCCGTTGTCGGTGCAAAACTCAGGGCGCGCGTAGAACACGTCACCCTTCATGTCGCCGAGCATTTTTTCCAGCGAGGTACGCAGCGCCTTGTTGGCGCTGACGCCGCCTGCGATCACCAGACGCTGCATGCCCGCCTGTTTCAGGGCGCGCTTGCACTTGATGGTCAAAGTCTCCACCACGGCCTGCTGGAACGCCAGCGCGATGTCGCAACGGGCTTGTTCACTGTCGTCCCCGGCGCTGACGCTTTGCTGCCAGGTGTTCAGTGCGGAGGTTTTCAAGCCGCTGAAACTGAACATCAGGCCTGGGCGGTCGCACATCGGGCGCGGGAAGGTGTAGCGGCCCGGCACACCTTTTTCGGCCAGCCGCGCGATTTCCGGGCCACCGGGATAATTGAGGCCCATCATCTTCGCGGTTTTGTCGAAAGCTTCGCCGGCGGCGTCGTCCAGCGACTCACCCAAAAGCGTGTATTGGCCGATTCCATCCACCTGAACCAACTGCGTGTGGCCACCGGAAACCAACAAAGCGACGAACGGGAACTGCGGTGGTGTTTTTTCCAGCATCGGTGCCAGTAAATGGCCTTCCATATGGTGCACGCCGAGGGCTGGAATACCCCAGGCAAATGCCAGCGCCTGGGCGCAAGAGGCCCCAACCAGAAGGGCTCCAACCAATCCTGGGCCTGCGGTATAGGCGATCGCGTCGATCTCGGTCGGCACGCAGCCGGCCTCGTCCAACACCTGGCGAATCAAGGGCAGCATGCGCTTGACGTGATCTCGGCTGGCCAGCTCCGGCACCACCCCGCCATAGGCGCGGTGCAGGTCGATCTGACTGAACAGTGCATCGGCCAAAAGCCCGCGTTCACTGTCGTAAAGTGCGACACCGGTTTCGTCGCAGGAGGTTTCAAGTCCCAGTACTAGCATGGGTTTGCGCCTTGTAGAGGCTGAATTCGAAGGCGCGCATAATAGTCGCCACTCCCCCTCCCGACTAGCGGTTTTCGATCAGAGGCTTTGCATTCCGGTCAATGAGGGGTTAACATCCGCAACCCTTAAAAACCGACGACCTCAGCCGCGAATTTTTTGCGACGAGAACGTTTATTCCCGGTAATGAAAGAAGGTAGCTCTGGATGCCAGCCGTCAAAGTAAAAGAGAACGAACCCTTCGACGTAGCTCTGCGTCGTTTCAAGCGCTCCTGCGAAAAAGCCGGTGTTCTGGCTGAAGTTCGTAGCCGCGAATTTTATGAGAAGCCAACTTCTGAGCGTAAGCGTAAAGCAGCAGCCGCTGTTAAGCGTCACGCCAAGAAAGTTCAGCGCGAACAGCGCCGCGCCGTTCGTCTGTACTAATACACAGACTTACGTAGCAAGCTTCTGCCAAGCCCGGCCCTCAGCCGGGCTGTTGGCATTTGCGGATATCGCTTGATGCTTCACCGTCGACGCCGCACACGCGACCGAGACACTGCTTCACACGTCAGGACTGGCTCTTCTGCCAGCGGTGCGCGTCTCTTCTGACGAGCCTAACAAGGCTACTGACGAGCACACCCCTTTTTCTTGCAACACAGATTCTACAAACAGACGATCGACTGTGTCGGCTGTGCCCATCAAGGCTTTTCCGAGGCTGCCATTGGCCAACACCGGACGTCAGGGCAACATTTCCAAGCCGAAGACTGATACAAACTAACGTCAGTGAATGCTCGGCAGATACACTCCCCATGCAAACGATAGATGTTCGAGCACTCGATACGTGCGCTTGATCACTTCACGGGCCCTCATTTACACGCAGTGATGACGAGAACGCCATGGCCGGGCTGATTCCCCAGAGTTTTATTGACGACCTTCTTAACCGCACCGACATCGTCGATGTTGTCAGCTCGCGCGTGCAAATGAAGAAGGCCGGCAAGAACTACACCGCCTGCTGCCCGTTCCACAAAGAAAAAACCCCGTCATTCAGCGTCAGCCCCGACAAGCAGTTCTACTACTGCTTCGGTTGCGGCGCGGGCGGCAATGCCCTCGGCTTTATCATGGACCACGACAACCTGGACTTCCCCCAGGCTGTCGAGGAACTGGCCAAAGCCGCCGGCATGGAAATCCCCCGCGAAGAAGGTGGCCGCTCGCACAAACCGCGTCAACCCACTGATTCGCCGCTGTACCCGCTGCTGACGGCCGCTGCCGACTTCTACCGTCAGGCGCTTAAAAGCCATCCGCAGCGCAAGGCCGCCGTCGAGTACCTCAAGGGTCGCGGCCTCACCGGTGAGATCGCCCGGGATTTTGGCCTGGGCTTCGCCCCGCCGGGCTGGGACAACCTGTACAAGCATCTGAGCAGCGATACGCTGCAGCAGAAGGCCATGATCGATGCCGGTCTACTCGTGGAAAACGCCGAGACCGGCAAGCGCTATGACCGCTTCCGCGACCGCGTGATGTTTCCGATCCGCGACAGCCGTGGCCGCATCATCGCTTTTGGTGGCCGGGTGCTCGGGGACGACAAGCCTAAATACCTGAACTCCCCGGAAACGCCGGTATTTCACAAGGGCCAGGAACTCTACGGCCTGTTTGAAGCGCGCAAAAACAATCGCAACCTCGATGAAATCATCGTGGTGGAAGGCTACATGGACGTCATTGCCCTGGCGCAGCAAGGCCTGCGCAATGCCGTCGCTACCCTGGGCACCGCCACCAGCGAAGAGCACATGAAGCGCCTCTTTCGCGTGGTGCCCAGCGTGCTGTTCTGTTTTGACGGCGACCAGGCCGGCCGTAACGCCGCCTGGCGTGCGCTCGAAGCCACGCTGTCGAGCCTGCAGGACGGGCGCCGCGCGCGCTTTCTGTTCCTGCCCGAAGGCGAAGACCCGGACACCCTGGTGCGCTCCGAAGGCACCGACGCCTTCCGCGCCCGCATCAATCAACACGCACAGCCGCTGGCGGACTATTTCTTCCAGCAGTTAACCGAAGAAGCCGACCCGCGCTCCCTCGAAGGCAAGGCCCACATGGCCACCCTCGCAGCGCCGCTGATCGACAAAGTGCCAGGCGCCAACCTGAAGTCACTGATGCGCATGCGCCTGCTGGAAATCACCGGCCTGAGTGGCGAGGCCGTCAGCCAGCTGGTGCATAGCGCACCGCAGGAAGCCCCACCGGCCTACGACCCAGGCATGGATTACGACGCCATGCCGGACTATTCCGACTTCCACCAACCGCAGGAGGCCTATGCGCCCCAGCAGGAGTGGACACCGAAGAAACCCGGCGCCGGCGGTAAAAAATGGGACAAGAAACCCTGGAACAAGAACGGCAAACGCGGTGACCGCGACGAGGCATACGCGCCGCGAACTCCTGTCGCCGTCGAAGCTCCAACGCTCATTGCGCTGCGAACACTTATTCACCACCCGCAATTGGCAAAAAAAGTTGAGAGCGCCGATCACTTTGCCAACGAGAGCAACACGTATGCTCAGGTACTGATCGCCTTGATTGAGGCGGTACAGAAAAATCCTAAGCTAAACTCAATTCAATTGATGGCTCGTTGGCACGGCACCGAACAAGGACGCTTGCTTAAAGCACTGGCGGAAAAGGAGTGGCTAATTGACGGCGACAACCTTGAACAACAGTTTTTAGACACCATTACTAGGTTATCCGCAGGTCAGCACACGCAGACCCTGGATGAGCTGATCAAGCGTGCAAGGCAGCCGGGATTGTCGGCTGAAGAGCAAATTCAGATAGCAAAACAGATGCGCGACCTCTTAAAACAGAATGTTTGTACATCTAACCCGACCTCAGCTGGCGTGTGAGGTCATAGCTCGGGTATAATCCTCGGCTTGTTTTTTGCCCGCCAAGACCTTCAGTGGATAGGGTGTTATGTCCGGAAAAGCGCAACAACAGTCTCGTATTAAAGAGTTGATCACCCTTGGTCGTGAGCAGAAATATCTGACTTACGCAGAGGTCAACGATCACCTGCCTGAGGATATTTCAGATCCTGAGCAGGTGGAAGACATCATCCGCATGATTAATGACATGGGGATCCCCGTACACGAGAGTGCTCCGGATGCGGACGCCCTTATGTTGGCCGACTCCGATACCGACGAGGCAGCTGCTGAAGAAGCGGCTGCTGCGCTGGCAGCGGTGGAGACCGACATCGGTCGTACGACTGACCCTGTGCGCATGTATATGCGTGAAATGGGTACCGTCGAGCTGCTGACACGTGAAGGCGAAATCGAAATCGCCAAACGTATTGAAGAGGGTATCCGTGAAGTGATGGGCGCAATCGCGCACTTCCCTGGCACGGTTGACCACATTCTCTCCGAGTACACTCGCGTCACCACCGAAGGTGGCCGCCTGTCTGACGTTCTGAGCGGCTACATCGACCCGGACGACGGCATTGCGCCGCCTGCCGCCGAAGTACCGCCGCCCGTCGATGCGAAAGCCGCGAAGGCTGACGACGACACCGAAGACGACGATGCTGAAGCCAGCAGCGACGACGAAGATGAAGTTGAAAGCGGCCCGGACCCGATCATCGCAGCCCAGCGTTTCGGTGCGGTTTCCGATCAAATGGAAATCACCCGCAAGGCCCTGAAAAAGCACGGTCGCTCCAACAAGCTGGCGATTGCCGAGCTCGTGGCCCTGGCTGAGCTGTTCATGCCGATCAAGCTGGTACCGAAGCAATTCGAAGGCTTGGTTGAGCGTGTTCGCAGCGCCCTTGAACGTCTGCGTGCGCAAGAACGCGCAATCATGCAGCTGTGTGTACGTGATGCACGTATGCCGCGGGCTGACTTCCTGCGCCAGTTCCCGGGCAACGAAGTAGACGAAAGCTGGACCGACGCACTGGCCAAAGGCAAGGCGAAATACGCCGAAGCCATTGGTCGCCTGCAGCCGGACATCATCCGTTGCCAGCAGAAGCTGACCGCGCTTGAGACCGAAACCGGTCTGACGATTGCTGAAATCAAAGACATCAACCGTCGCATGTCGATCGGTGAGGCCAAGGCCCGCCGCGCGAAGAAAGAGATGGTTGAAGCGAACTTGCGTCTGGTGATCTCGATCGCCAAGAAGTACACCAACCGTGGTCTGCAATTCCTCGATCTGATCCAGGAAGGCAACATCGGCTTGATGAAAGCGGTGGACAAGTTCGAATACCGTCGCGGCTACAAGTTCTCGACTTATGCCACCTGGTGGATCCGTCAGGCGATCACTCGCTCGATCGCCGACCAGGCTCGCACCATCCGTATTCCGGTGCATATGATCGAGACGATCAACAAGCTCAACCGTATTTCCCGGCAGATGTTGCAGGAAATGGGTCGCGAACCGACCCCGGAAGAGCTGGGCGAACGCATGGAAATGCCTGAGGATAAAATCCGCAAGGTATTGAAGATCGCTAAAGAGCCGATCTCCATGGAAACGCCGATTGGTGATGACGAAGACTCCCACCTGGGTGACTTCATCGAAGACTCGACCATGCAGTCGCCAATCGATGTCGCCACTGTTGAGAGCCTTAAAGAAGCGACTCGCGACGTACTGTCCGGCCTCACTGCCCGTGAAGCCAAGGTACTGCGCATGCGTTTCGGCATCGACATGAATACCGACCACACCCTTGAGGAAGTCGGTAAGCAGTTTGACGTGACCCGCGAGCGGATCCGTCAGATCGAAGCCAAGGCACTGCGCAAGTTGCGCCACCCGACGCGAAGCGAGCATCTGCGC
>NZ_VBVZ01000459.1 GCF_005863185.1 Pseudomonas edaphica | reverse complement strand
GTATATCAGCCAGGTGTTCAGTGACTGACCCACCGCTATCGCAGGCAAGCCAGCTCCCACAGGGTTATGCGGTGCTCATCGAGGCTGCACACACTCCAACGCCCGATCCACCACACCTTTGGCCATCCCCACCAAATGCATCACCCCCCGCTGCTGGGTGCTGAGCGTCTCACCCGACACATTCACCGTCTCCACCGCGCAATGCAGCAAGTCGGCCGCGTGGGCGAGGGCGTCTTCGAAGCTCAGGTTGTCATTGAGCACAAAATTGGGCGCGTCCGGGGCGGATGCTTTGAGGTAGTAGTCGATGGCTCGGCGGTTGAGGAGGGCGTCTTCGCTGAGGAAGTCCGTCGGGGTAGTAGTTGAGGCAGAGGTTGCTTTGACCATGTTGATTCTCCGGCACTTGTAACGCGCTCTCCCGTCAATTTCGGCTTGCACTTCCGGTCATCGAAGGGCCGATGACATGGGGAAGACTAGCGGCCGAACTCAGCCGGAACAAGGCATGAAATTGCGCTCGGAAACGTCCTGCAAATGAAAGGGATCGGTCCTGCTGGCCACTGAAATATCAGGTGTTGGAGGCGGCTTTTGCGATTTTTCGGAACTGTAAGTAGGTTGTGTCTTTTCGGTCTGTCAGACCCTTCTGGTTTCCCTTTCACCGAACGACGACTTCCACCCAGCGATTAAGATCCGCCTCATTATTGGCAATGAGAAATTTGATCTTATGAGCGCCGAGATCAGCGAAAAAGTGATTCAGCTGTTCGTCGATATCATCGGCTTCATCGACCGAAGCCAGGTGACGGAGCAAACGAATTTCATCCATGACTTCAAGATCATTGATGGGGATTTGACCTGCTTTGTTATGCAGATCAAGTGGCAATTCAACCTGCAAGCGACTCAGGAAGACTGGGATCACATCACGACCTTCCAGCAGATTGTCGATCTGATTGTTCAGCGTTCAAGCCTTCGGTGAAGCAACTGACGCCATCGCAGGCAAGCCAGCTCCCACAGTAGATCGCATCCAGCCCTGGCGACTCGGTCAAATGTGGGAGCTGGCTTGCCTGCGATGGCGGTGTATCAGCCACCACTTTGCGATGGCGTTGTCAGGGAATAAACGCCATCACCGAGACCGGCGATCCCGAGCCGCCTTCCAGGCCCAGTACTCCAATCACAAGGGTCGTGCCCTTGGCCGGCAGCCGCTCCAGATGGGTCAGGCACTCCAATACGATGCCATTACCGGCCAGTACGGCATGGTTGGTGGCAAAGGCAGTGCTTTGCCCCGGATCAACCCCGTGGGTATCAATGCCCACGCCGGCGATCTGTCGGTGTTCCAGCAGCCAGCGTATCGCCGGCTCGCCAATGCCCGGGAAGTGCAGGCCTTGGGCATCTTCGCCAAAAAAACCGATGGGGTCGTTCCAGAGGTGCTGCCAGCCGGTGTACATCAGCACGACAGAGCCTGGCTCGATGCGCCCGTGTTGGTGCTCCCAGGCTTGAAGATCATGCAGGCCGATCTGGTAGTCGCGGTTACCTTGGGTTTGCGCGCGCACGTCAATCACCACGGCAGGCCGAACCAGGTCTTGGGGTTGATAGCCGTCAATCCCGATGCCATTGGCATAGAAGCTGTTCGGTGCATTCATGTGGGTGGCGCTGTGTTCGCCCAGGCTGAAGCGGCGCAGGAAATAGCCGTCTTTTTCCAGGCTCGCGACGTCTTCAAATACCACCGGCGGGTCCCCTGGCCATAACGGCATGCGCGCAGTGATCGGGTGGCTGAGGCTGACGATTTTGCTGTGCTTACCCAGCATTTTTTCCCTCCAACTGCCCCAGCGGCACCCGCCGTTCTATCGCGCTGGACAAAATAATCGAGGTCTTGCTGAAGCCGAACTTCGCCACCCGGTTAATCAGGTTCTCAAGCTGCGGCATCGAACCCACCGCCGCCTGCATGATCACGCAAGGGTCGCCCGTAACCCGGTGGCATTCAGTCAGTTCAGGGATTTCAGCCAGCGCGTCGTAGACCTTCTGGCTGCCATGGTTGGTCAACCTCAGTTCAATCACACACTGAATCGGCAAGCCGACCTTGGACATGTCCACCTTGGCCTGATACCCGGTGATCACGCCGCTGGCCTCAAGTTTGGCCACGCGCTCAGCCACGGCGGGCGCAGAAAGGTTAACCGTGCGGGCCAATTGTGCGTAGGACGCGCGGCCGTCTTCGAGCAGGGCGCTGAGGAGCATGCGGTCGTATTTGTCCATGATAAGGCTCCAGTAACGCTTGGCTTTCGAAAGCATGGTTTATAGCCTTCATAACCATGCTTTGAAAAGTGTATGGGCGCTTTAAACAGGTTTTGTAACTTATGTTTAGCCTGCTGCCTTTTTAGAATAAGCCTCCCATCACCTGCCATAGAGCCGCCCAATGCCTGGCCCACGTCGCTTTCCATTACCGTTGATCGCCGCTTTTTTTGCGCTGTATGTGATTTGGGGTTCCACCTACCTGGTGATTCGAATCGGCGTTGAATACTGGCCACCGCTGATGCTTGGCGGGATTCGCTTTTTGGTGGCGGGCTTGGCGATGTATGGCTTTTTGCGCTGGCGCGGGGCACCTGCGCCGACGTGGGTGCAGTGGAAGGCTGCGGCCAAGATCGGCATTTTGCTGCTGACCTTCGGCAATGGCGCGGTGTCGGTGGCTGAGCACACGGGGGTCACTTCAGGTGTGGCTGCATTGGCGGTGGCGACGGTGCCATTGTTCACGTTGCTGTGCGGCTATTTCTGGGGCGCACGTAATACCCGCCTGGAGTGGGCCGGGGTAGTGCTGGGGATTATCGGCATTGCCATGCTCAATATGGGCTCCAACCTGCAATCGAGCCCAGCCGGTGCGATGTTGTTGCTGTTCGCCGCTGCCTCCTGGGCCTTCGGCTCGGTGTGGAGCAGGCATTTGCCGTTACCTGCCGGTGCGATGGCCAGTGCGGCGGAAATGATCGTCGCCGGTGCTTTGCTGTTGGTGGGCAGTGCGCTCTCCGGCGAACGCTTGCATTCTGTGCCGCCGATTGAAGGCTGGCTGGCCCTGGCGTACTTGGCCGTGTTCGGCTCGATCATCGCCTTCAATGCCTATATGTACCTGCTCAAGCACGTGCGCCCGGCGGCGGCGACGAGCTATGCCTATGTGAACCCGGCAGTCGCGGTGTTGTTGGGCATTGTGTTCGTCGGTGAGACCATCGGCATGGAAGAAGCCCTGGCGATGCTGGTGATCATCAGCGCGGTGCTATTGATCAGCCTGCCCCAGTGGCGCAAGCCCAAGCCGGAAATAAGGTAAACTGCGGCGCATTACGGCTTTTTTTACCCGCTTATGGCGCTGAACTTTTCCTACGGTAAACACATGACTTTCGCCACACTTGGCCTGATCGAACCCTTGCTGCGCGCCCTTGAGACGCTTGGCTACCAGACCCCGACGCCGGTGCAGGCGCAAGCCATTCCGGCGGTGTTGGCCGGTCGCGACCTGATGGCCGCGGCCCAGACCGGCACCGGCAAAACTGCTGGTTTCGCACTGCCGCTCCTGCAGTTGCTGACCATGGAAGGGCCGAAAGTCGCCGCCAATTCGGCGCGTGCGCTGATCCTGTGCCCGACCCGCGAGCTGGCCGAGCAGGTTCACGCCAGCGTTGCCGAGTACGCGCAACACCTGCCGTTGACCACTTACGCGGTGTACGGCGGCGTGAGCATCAACCCGCAGATGATGAAGCTGCGCAAGGGCGTCGACATTCTGGTCGCCACGCCGGGCCGACTGATCGACCTGTTCCGCCAGAACGCGCTGAAACTCAACCAGTTGCAAACCCTGGTATTGGATGAAGCCGACCGCATGCTCGACCTGGGCTTCTCCGAAGAGCTGGCGAACATCTACCGCATGCTGCCGAAAAAGCGCCAGACGCTGCTGTTCTCCGCGACCTTCTCCGATGAAATCCGCCAACTGGCCGGGCAGATGCTCAACGACCCGCTGAGCATCGAAGTGAGCCCGCGCAACGTCGCCGCCAGCACCGTGAAGCAGTGGGTGGTGCCGGTGGACAAGAAGCGCAAGCCGGAGCTGTTTGTGCATTTGATGCGCAAAGGCCGTTGGAAGCAGGTGCTGGTGTTTGCCAAGACCCGTAACGGCGTGGATGCGCTGGTGGACAAGTTGCAGGGCCTGGGCATCAATGCCGACGGCATCCATGGCGACAAACCCCAAGCCACCCGCCAACGCGCGCTGGACCGGTTCAAGTCCAGCGATGTGCAAATTCTGGTAGCCACCGACGTGGCGGCCCGTGGTCTGGACATTGAAGACCTGCCGCTGGTGGTCAACTTTGACCTGCCGATCGTGGCTGAAGACTACATCCACCGTATCGGCCGTACTGGCCGGGCGGGCAACACCGGTGAGGCGATTTCGCTGGTGTGTGCCGATGAAGTGAACATGCTGTCGGCCATCGAGATGCTCACGCGTCAGACCCTGACCCGCAAGATGGAGCCGGATTTCGAACCGGAGCACCGCGTGCCGGACACCGATGCTAGCGGGCAGGTGGTGAAGAAGCCGAAAAAGCCGAAGAAACCTAAGACTTCGGGCGGCGGTGGCGGCAAGCGTAATTTGGGTAAGTGGGTGGACAGTGGTGATGTGGCGCCGGCTGAGCCGTCGATCAAGCCAGTGCGTAAAGTGCCGGTGTTCAACACTGGGCCGCGCAAGAAGAAGTAAGTCTGTCAGGGCCTCATCGCAGGCAAGCCAGCTCCCACATTTGACGGTGTTCACCGCTCAAAATGTGGGAGCTGGCTTGCCTGCGATAGCGGACTTGAACTCAGCGCTTAAGCCACTCCAGCACACCACGCCCAGCCGCTCGCCCACTGGCAAAACACCCCGTCAGCAAATACCCGCCGGTCGGCGCTTCCCAATCCAGCATCTCCCCCGCACAGAACACGCCTGGCAATTGCTTGAGCATCAGCCGCTCATCCAGCGCTTCAAACGGCACGCCGCCCGCCGTGCTGATCGCCTCATCCATCGGCCGTGTCTTTACCAGTGTCAGTGGCAACGCCTTGATATCCACCGCCAATTGCGCCGGATCATGGAAGTG
>NZ_VBVZ01000458.1 GCF_005863185.1 Pseudomonas edaphica | reverse complement strand
TCCAGCCAGCTCCTACAGGGTCTGTGACAGCCGCATCGAGCTTGATTTGAAATACAGCCAGAATTGTGGGAGCTGGCTTGCCTGCGATAGCGTCGGGTCAGCTGGCCCATTTGCTACTGGGAGACCGCCATCGCAGGCAAGCCAGCTCCCACAGGGGCTATAGCAGCCCTTGAAAGGTCGACTACCAGCCGCGCAAGCGTTCCCAGCGTTGCACTTCACCGTTGTGCAACACGGCGTTATAGTTGCCGAACTGCGCCCCCGTGGCGCAGGCATGATTGGGCAGAATACGCAGGCGCGTACCGAGCGGAAATTGCGTCACCACATCCACGCCGCCCGCTTCGAACCGCGCCACGCCATGTTCCTGGTTGGCGCTGCTCAACAGCAAGCCGTCGATCAACTCCCCGTGCTCATTGCACACCTGGCCATAACCAAAGTCGCGTTTTTGCGCTTGCGTGCCGCGATCCCGGCTCATGGCCATCCAGCCGGCATCGGTGATGATCCAGCCTTTTTCCGCTTGATGGCCGATCACTGTGGTCAGCACGCTCAAGGCCAGTTCCTCGGTGCGGCATACGCCGATGTTGTGCATCACCAGGTCAAAAAACGCATACACACCCGCGCGCAGTTCGGTCACGCCTTCAAGGCTCACGGCTGACAATGCGGTAGGCGTGGAGCCGACACTGACCTGATCGCAGGCCATCCCGGCGGCACGGATACGTTGCGCCGCTTCAACGCAGCGTGCGCGTTCCTGTTCGGCGATGGCCTGTAACGCTTCAGGCGTATCCAGGCCGTAGCTTTCCCCTGCGTGGGTCAATACGCCGACGAGGCTGTCACCGAGCAGTTGGGCGATGTCGAGCAATAACGCGTCCTGCGGCTTGACCCCGGAACGGTGGCCGTCGCAATCAATCTCGATCATCACGGCAAAGGTTTCACCCTGCGCGGCGCCGAAATCGACGATGGCCCGGGCGCCGGCGAGGCTGTCGGTGATCAGCGTCAGCGCGCAACCCCGGCGGCGCAGCGCCAGGGCCTGGGGCAGTTTGTGCGGGGCCATGGCGACGGCGTAGAGGATGTCCTGGATGCCCAGCTCAAAGAAATATTCGGCTTCCTTGAGCGTCGATACGGTGATGCCACGGGCACCGGCCGCTATCTGCGCGGCCACCACTTCGGCGCACTTGTGGGTTTTGACATGGGGGCGCAAATGCACACCCAGGCTGTCGGCACGCTGTTGCATGCGCTGGATGTTGCGCTGCATTTTCACGCTGTCTAGCAATGCTGCTGGGGTGTCCATGGTTAACGCTCCACAAGGGCGGACAGCGGCCAAATTGACGGCCTGTCCAGGACTGGATATGTTGTCTTGCATGAAAAAGACCTCTCCCGAAGAAACCACCCTGATCAGCCAGCTCGAACAGATTGCCGAAGGCTTGAGCAAAACCTTCAGCCCGTTCTGTGAGGTCGTGCTGCACGATTTGCGCGACCCGCAGCAGGCGATCCTGGCGATCCATAACAACCTCTCCGGGCGCTCGCCGGGCGACCCGACCACCGAGTTGGGCCTGGCGCGGATTGCCGACCCCGACTATCCGCAGATCATTGCCAACTACCGCAACCAATTCAGCGATGGGCGCCAGGTCAAAAGCACCTCGATCGGCATCAAGGACACCAGTGGCAAGTACGTCGCGGCCTTGTGCATGAACGTCGATCTCTCATTGTTTCGTGGCCTGCAGGGCATGCTTGAGCAATTTGGCTCGGTCACTGGCGACACCCTTATCGAATCCCTGGAGCCGTCCGGCGCCGATGTGATTCGCACCCGCATCGACCAGTTCGCCGCACGCCTGGCCACCACCCCGCGCGCGCTCAAGGCGGCGGATCGACGGCTGTTGCTGCAAGAGCTCAAGGACTCGGGCTGCATGGACATTCGCCGGGCCATGGAGACCGTGGCCGCGCACCTGGGCGTGTCACGGGCGGCGGTCTACACCTACGCCAAGTAGCGCGCCACAGCTTCAATCTCCACCAGATAACCGTGGTGCAACTCGGGCACCGGCACCACCGCGCGGGCAGGGCGATGCTCGCCCAGCGCGGCGGCGTAAATACGGTCGAATTGCGGCCAATGCTGAACCCCGGCCACATACACCGTGACCTTCACCAGATCCTGGGGCGAGCCGCCGGCGGCTTTCAAGATGGCCAGCAGGTTAGCCAGTGCCAACTGGGCCTGTTCGGCAAACGATGCTTCAAGGTTGTGGCGCCCCTGCGGGCTTACCGGTAATTGCCCGGAGATATACAGCGTGTCGCCGTGGCTGACGGCCTGGGAGTAATGCCCGGCGGGCGCCGAGGCGGCCTCGGTGTGGATGATGTTCATGACGCCTCGCTGAGCAACGCGGCGTAGCGCGGGATGTCGACATTGCCGCCAGTGACGATAATGCCCACGCGCTGGCCCTTGAACCGCTCGCCCAGCTGGCGCAACGCCGCCAGGCCCAGGCAGCCGGTGGGTTCGACCACCATTTTCATGCGTTGCATAAAGAACTTCATCGAGGCCACCAATTGCGCGTCGGAGACGGTGAGGATGTCGGTCACCTTGTCGCGGATGATCGGGAAGGTGTAGTTGCCCAGGTGTTGGGTTTGCGCACCGTCGGCGATGGTCGCCGGGGTGTCGATGTGCACGATGCTGCCGGTCTGGAATGAACGCTGGCCGTCATTGCCTGCTTCGGGTTCAACGCCAAACAGCTGGCAATCGGGTGCCAGCGCACGGGTCGACAACGCGGTGCCCGAGAGCATGCCGCCACCGCCCAGGCCGACGAACAGGGCGTCCAGAGGGCCGGTGAATTCCAGCAGTTCCTTGGCGGCCGTGCCTTGGCCGGCGAGGATGTGTGGGTGGTCGTAAGGCGGGATCAACGTCATGCCATGCTCAACCGCCAAGGTGCGGCCGATTTGCTCACGGTCCTCGTTGAAGCGGTCATACAGCACCACGCTGGCGCCATATTCCCGGGTGGCGGCGACCTTGGCGGCGGGCGCGTCGGCGGGCATCACGATGGTCGCCGGCATGCCGAGCAATTGGGCGGCCAGCGCAATACCCTGAGCATGGTTGCCGGAAGAGAACGCCACCACCCCGGCCTTGCGCTGGTGTGCGTCAAACTGCGACAGGGCATTAAACGCACCGCGAAACTTGAACGAGCCAGCGCGTTGCAGGTTTTCACACTTGATGAATACCTGGGCACCGGTTTCAGCGTCGAGGGTGCGTGAGGTAAACACCGGCGTTTGATGGGCAAAGCCTTGCAGGCGTTGGGCGGCGGCGACGACATCTGAATAGTCAGGCAATTGCATGGGCGGACCTCGTGGGCGGACTTGGATAAAATATCTATATCAAGACAAATAGTAAAGGTCGGCTTGTCACCCAGTGCATAAACGCAATGTTGAAAAGAGCGTGGTGATCAGCAGCGATATTAAATAGAATGAATCTCATTTGAGACTCACTCGCGCTGCGCAGGTTGCTTTTCATGACTGATGCTGTTGCCCCGACCCACACTGGCGAAATGACCCTGTCGCGTTTGTACCGCGACCATCGCAGCTGGCTCGAAAGCTGGTTGCGGCGGCGCCTGGGCAATGCCTGGGATGCGGCGGACCTGAGCCAGGACACCTTTGTGCGGGTGCTGGCCAGTGCCCAGCCGATTGCGCAGATGCAGGAGCCACGGGCGTATCTGGTGACGGTCGGCAAGCGTTTGCTGGCCAACTTTCATCAGCGCCGCAGCCTTGAGCAAGCCTATCTGAAGGCGCTGGCGAATTTGCCCGAAACCTGCGTGCCGTCGCCCGAGCAACGCTGGCTGGTGCTGGAGACCTTGCACGCTCTGGATGAGTTGCTCGACGGTTTGCCGCGGGTGGTGCGGCGCGCGTTTCTGTGGAGCCAGTTGGAAGGCCTGGGTTATCGCGAAATTGCCGAGCGGCTCGACGTCTCTGAGCGCACGGTCAAGCGCTACATGGCCCAGGCCTATGAACATTGCCTGTTGGTGGCCCTATGAGTCACGAGGTGGCGCGTGCTGCGGCGCAGTGGTTGGCGTTGTTGGAGTCCGGAGCGGCCACCGAGCGTGACCACGCCAATTTGCAGGCTTGGCGCGACAGCCACCCTCAGCACGAACAGACCTGGCAGAAAGCCCAATCGCTGCGCCAGCGCTTGCGTGACTTGCCCCAGGCCGTGGCGATGGCCAGCCTCGACCGCCCGCAACCGGGGCGACGTGCGTTGCTCAAGCGGGCCTTTGGCGTAGCGGCGCTGGTGCCGACCGCCTGGCTGATCAGCCGTCAGTTGCCCATCGAGGCATGGCGGGCTGATTTGCACACCGCCACCGGCGAGCGCAAACGCCTGCCGTTGGCCGATGGCAGCAGCTTGCAACTCAACACGGCGACGGCGGTGGATGTTGACCTGGCACAGCGGCGCATCACGCTGGTGGACGGCGAGTTGGCGCTGACGGTGCCGGGCGCGGCAGCGATCAGTGTGCACACGCGCTACGGCCAGGTAGAGGTGAGCCAGGCTGAAGTGTGCGTACGGCAATTGGCGTCCGGCTGCCGCGTGTCGGTGTTCAAGGGCGCGGTGCAGGTGCGTGATCTGGCCGGGCAATTGACGACGTTGAACAGCGGTCAGCAAGCCTCGTTAAAGCCTCACGGGCTGAGTGCCAGGGCGGCGTTTGATGTGCAGCAACTGGGCTGGCGTGACGGTGTATTGACCGCACAGAACCAACCCTTTGGGGATTTCCTGCGTGAGCTGGAACGTTACCGCCCTGGCGTGTTGCGCTGGGACCCGAGCCTGGAAACTCTGCGGGTCACCGGCAGCTTTCGCCTGGATGACACCGACCGCATCCTCACACTGCTGGCCCAGACCCTGGGGTTTGAGGTGCGAGCGCGCACGCGGTATTGGGTGACACTCAGCCGAACCCTGGCTTGACGCTTCACGCTGGCCATCAGGCTCCTAGTGGCAGAGGCTTGCCACAACAGGTGGGCTTGGCATAACAGTCCTGCTTGCCACAGGAAGTTAATCCATTTCCAGGGACCTAAATCACATGCGCGCGCTGCAATTCGGTCAAAGACCTGTCTCTTA
>NZ_VBVZ01000457.1 GCF_005863185.1 Pseudomonas edaphica | reverse complement strand
GTTCGGGGGTTGCAATTGTGGGTGGGGAAATGGCGGCGGTGGGCGGTTATTGAAACGCTGCTTATATAACTCAACTAAATAGACATTTAGTTGAGTTATATTTAACCGTTATTAAAAGGAGGAGGGTAGTTCAACTGATGAGCAAGGGGTTCATCATCGACCACTCGTATAAGAACAGTTTCCGGGTTATTTCTGAAAGGACATCAGGTTGATATGAGAAAGCATATTAAGGCTGCCGCATTGCTATTGGTTGCACTGTCAATGCCTGTCGGCGCAGTCATGGCCAGCGACACATCGCCCAGCAGCACAGCTGCTCACTATGAAAAAACAGATCTGTACGGCGTTTGGTACATCAACCTTAATGAGGGAAATGCCCAAGGTTTGGCGTTGTTGGTCCTGAAACAGGACGGCACGGCAACGGACTACCTGATGGTTGGCGACCAGGATACCGTGCAGAAAATTATCCAGAAGTCCACTTGGTCGTATGACTCTGAACGCAACCTGTTCGAGCAGACCGTCAATGAAGTCTCCCTCCAAAAAGGCAAGTCAGCTGCGGTTATCTCACATCCGCATGAAGTCATAGGCGCATCGATCAGCCTGACAAAACTTGGCAATGAAGTTATCGGCATCAAATTCAAAAGAGACAATGGCGAGCTCACGGGTTACCTCAAAGGCAGTGAACGTATGCTCGATGAGATTGCGCGCAAGCAATAAAGGCTGAACACCCACGATGAAGAGCATTAGCGATAAGGCTAGGGCGCCTTCTTGTTATCACCGCCAAATGTGACGCTCTTGTGCACGAAGTAACCTACGACGCCCCAGCGCGTGTCGTCGTCTCGAAAGATGACTTTCTCTTTGACGGTGGCGGTAGCAAACGTCGAGGCAAACTCAATCACCGCATAGCGTCCTGCAGGCGCATCGGGCAGATCAACAATAAAGCCAATGGTCTCGGGTTTGCGCGCCTGCAACGAACCCAGTCCAAGACGCAGCGCTTTCAAACCAGCAACCCACGCCAGCTCAGAGGTTTTCGCTTGCATAACCGGGCTGGCGGCTGCCCATGTCTTCGCAGGTTCGCCGGCATCCAGCAGCATGAGAAACGCAACGGCGGTGTCGAATACCTGTTGTTGCTGTTGCGGCGTTCCGGGATCAGTGGCCACGACCTTGGGCGATGGCTTGTTGAAACTGACATCGCAGCCGCCGAGCAACGCAGCGGCGAGCAATACGGCGGCATAGAGCTTCATGCAGATCTTCCTTGAGCACGGGTGGCGTTGGGACGAGTAAAGATCAAACCTGAGGGCGTTGCCATGTGGTGGGTGAAAACGATGAGGTTGCGGCGTCCTGGCAACTGAGTGGTGATGATCAGTGAGAGGAGGAAAAGCCTGGAGACGCTGACTCAAAATCTGACGCGTACTGCTCCTGATTAAGTAACATCGTGTTACGCATAATGTATATTATGTTAAATCGTGCGCCACGCCAGAAATGCCGTTTCTCTTCTTGGCAGCGTGCACCGCTGCTTTCTTGTGACTCCGCGAATTTGAAACTATATCGTGAGAACTGACGCGTTTTACACGGGACCAACGAACTGCTTCGGAGCCTTGAGCGCACATCGGGCCAAAATGTCGTAGCTCACACCGTGTCGATTTTTCTCTTCCAAAGTTCATGCCGATTGGTTTCTTACTTCTCCTCGAACTCGAGACCAACTTTTCACTTCCTATGCGCTCGGACACGGCGGCATCAAGGGCTCGGTGCTCACGAACTCGTCGTTCAAGCGTTGTCATCGAGGTATGAGGAGAACACTCAAGGCGCGTTCTTGAAGGTCAAAGGTTCGGCGCATGGCCTGAAAAAGATGGGCTGGAAATCCGTTCTTGATCTGGGCCAGTCGTTCAGAACCCCTCAGTGCGAAGCGACCGGAACTGAAGGCCCAAAACTCCTCGTTCCCTAAGTTACGCAACCTCTCATGCTTTCCATTTTGGCGCCGCTCAGGTGCTGAAGTGCTCAATGGTTCTACTCCTTCACGCGGGAAGCAGGATTTTGATAATCCTATCATCGGGTGTCAGCAGTCGAATACGTGTTAAACGCTTCGGAGGGGGGCCAATTTCATGCATCTTTTAAAGGGGATGACCGCCCTCCTCTTTGATCCCGATTTCCTCCTATCAGAATTGGCGGAAATGGGGAGGTCTATCTGCGCCGAAAAGTCAGGGGGCTCGCTATATACATCGTAATTTCCGAAATCGCCTCCCGCCGTTAACTACTTAATAAGCCTGCAAAAATCTGAGGGCCGGTAAAAGCGTTCTTCCGCTATGTAGCGGCTGAAACGTCTTGCCTCGTGAGAATATATTCAGCGAGGAGTAAGTATGTCCTCACAAAACCCTATCAGATAATTCGCGCTTTTTATCTGTTATTTCCACACGTTAGAAGGACGAATCTGATTCGCTATGATTGATGCCTCATGGCATGCAGACTGCGGTTTCGGTGTAACGTAAAATGCAAAAGCCGAAAATCACGGATTGAGATAAATCGTATGACGACAGAGCAATATATGAACTTTGAACAGTTCAGCGCTGAAAAGCCAGCCCTAAAAAAGGACATACGCCTTGTTGCGCGCCCATTGAATATGAAGGCTGAGCTATTGGCTATACAGGTACAAATGGTCAATATCGGATGATACGCTATTTGCCTCTTTCGTTGTTCGCCCTTAGCGGGCTCTGGCGCAGACGCACCCGCAGGTATCGGGAGGTCATGGCCTCTGTCTGTGTAGTTTGCGGTCTGCTAGCATTACCAGCCAGTGCCCTGGCGGGCTGCGCGGTGAGCGGCAATAAAATCGTGCCGTCGATTTCGGATGTGCCCACTGACAGCGGAGGGATGATCTCGTCCGTTTGGCACTCGGCAACCATGTCGCTCATCTGCACGAAGATGCCCTCAGGCACCTATACGAATACGATGGGTGCTACAGGCGTGCCTGCCGGAGCATCCGTCGAGTTTGATGGCGCGTCCTACAACCTCTACCAGACGAACGAAAGTGACGTATTTTACTTTGGGACTTCTTCTGTCGATGGTGGGGCGGAGCACGGATTGAGTTCCAACGTCTACGAAACCGTGCGAGAGATAGGCTTCAGCGGCAGCGCCGGCCGCTACTTCGACTTTACAATGCGTTCGACGGTCAAAATAAGGTTTTACAGCCCCAAAAAGAGCATGACCTCAGGCCTGCGCACCATCAATACATTGGACGTCATCACGGGCAAAATTACCCATACTAACCCCGGGATCTACAACGGTATATGGACGATGCGCACTGATAAATTCACGTTCGTGGCCAAGGGTACCTCCTGCACCTTAACCACGCCGGCCAATATTAAGCTTAAGCAAGTGAGCATGGTCGATATGCCTTCAGTCGGGTCCAGCATCGCCGGCGGTGCATTTGTACTGGGCCTGAAATGCAGCACGGATGCACCTGCATTTCAAGTGAGTTATTCCATGTCGGACGTGTACAACCCTTCGAACCTTTCTTCCTATCTGAGCCTGGCCGATGAGCCCACCAGAGCGGCGGGTATCGCATTACAAGTGTTGAATGGGACTAACGCCATCAGTTTCGCCCCTTCAGCCAATACCATAATGGGCAACTTGAGGAGCGGTACCATCAGTCAGCCTATGACCGTGCAATACATACGGACCGGTAAGATCGCGACGCCTGGAAAAGCCAACGCGGCTGTCACCGTTACCTTTACTTATGACTGATTGCTTTCTGGACTATCACACGCAAGCGTCCGGCCAACCCACCTTCCTGACCACGACACTATTTGCAGCTCACCGGAGGGCATTCCCTAGGCTCTAGGTGGCTGGCCAGACAGAAACGCTTCCAGTCATCGTCATCAGGTCCCACTCTTGACCTTACTCCAGACCCGCGTGCGCACCCGCTCCAGTTTCAAGGGCAGCGGCTCCAGCGCAAACAGCGTATCCAGCACTGCTTTGGAAGGATAAACCCCCGGATTATCGCGCACCTTCGTATCCACCAACTCAGTGGCATCCTTGTTGGCGTTGGCATAGCTGAGGTAGTTGGACGATGCGGCGATCACCGGCGGGCGAAGCATGTAATCGATAAACGCCAAACCCTGTTGGAGATTCGGCGCATCATTGAGCAGCACCAGGTTTTCCACCCAGATCGGCGCGCCTTCCTTGGGGATGCTGTACTGAATCCTGCGATCATTGCCGGCTGCATCGGCCGCTTTGCGTGCGTCCATCACGCCCCCCGCCCAGCCGACAACGGCGCAGATATCGCCGTTGGCCAAATCGGTGATAAAGCGCGAGGAGTCGAAGTAGCGGATGTGTGGGCGCAGTTTCAACAGCAGGGCCTGGGCCTTGAGGTAGTCTTCCGGGTTTTGGCTGTTATAGGGCAACCCCAGATAGTGCAAGGCGATCGGGATGATTTCAGCGGGCGCATCGAGCATGGCGACGCCGCACTCGCCCAGCCTGGCGAGGTTTTCTTCCTTGAAAATCAGGTCCCAGGAATCTACCGGTGCGTCGTTACCCAGAAGCGCGTGGACTTTGGCCACGTCGTAGCCGATGCCGGTGGTGCCCCACAAATACGGCACCGCAAAGCGATTACCGGGATCGTTGTTGTTGACCTTGGCGAGGATGTCCGGGTCCAGATGGGACAGGTTGGGCAGTTGCGAGCGATCCAGTTCCTTGAGTACACCGGCCTTGATCAGGTTCGGCAACAGGTCGCCGGTAGCGACTACCACGTCATAGCCGCTACGCCCGGCCATGAGTTTGCTTTGCATGACCTCGCTGTTGTCGAACACGTCGTAGGCCGATTGAATGCCGGTCTGCGCCTGGAAATCCTTCAGCGTGTTGGGTGCGATGAAGTCATACCAGTTATAGATATTGACCTTCGGCTCCGCGGCCTGAGCACATGCCATTGCGCCGCTGATAACGGCAGCCAGCCCCCATTGCATGCATCGAATAGCGATCATCACGAACTCCTGGGCCGGAACCTGCGCACCAGCTGATTATTGTTATGGAGGGTACAAATGCAGTCAGCGAATAAGCAGTTCACGGCGGCCATTGGGATGCTCGACAGTCTCGCCTTGCAG
>NZ_VBVZ01000456.1 GCF_005863185.1 Pseudomonas edaphica | reverse complement strand
AGCGCGCGATTGCGCGCCTGTACCACAGCGGCAAGATCGACCAGCACTTGCACCACTTACGCCTTCTGCTGCGTGAGCAGGCGCGCGAAATGGGCGAACTTGTGGGTCGGCACCTGGGTGATCAAGTGACTTACCGAATGCCGGCTGGCGGGGCCACCTTTTGGTTGGGCGCCTCCCGGGCGGTGGACATGCGCAAGGCTTTCCACGCCTTGCTGGCCCGTCAGGTAGTTGTGGCGCCCGGTGAGTTGTTCAGCCTGTGCGGCCTGCATCACCAGCATCTGCGGTTGAGCAGCACCTTCCATGGGCAGCCCAACCTGGACATTGCCCTGGCCTTGGTGGGCGAGGCGCTGCGTGATGCACAGATCAGCTAGATGCATGAAATTTCTCTGTGTCTTGTAGGATCAATACCGTCGCGCAGTAGTCCAACTCTCAGTAAACTGTCATTTTTTCCGAATCCTTCTTTCTCGAGGTTTATGCATGACAATCAGTCCTTTTGCGGGCAAGCCGGCGCCAGCTCAGTTGCTGGTGGATATCCCGCGACTGGTCACGGCCTATTACACCGGCCAGCCTGATGCAGCGATCTCCACCCAGCGCGTGGCCTTTGGTACTTCCGGTCACCGTGGCAGCTCGTTCGAGCTGAGTTTCAACGAATGGCACGTACTTGCTATCAGCCAGGCTATTTGCCTGTACCGTGAAGCCCAGGGCATCAATGGTCCCTTGTTCGTCGGCCTGGACACCCACGCACTGTCGACTCCAGCGGGCGCGAGTGCCCTGGAAGTGCTGGCCGCCAACGGCGTGCACGTGATGCTGGCTGAAGGTGATGAATACACGCCGACCCCGGCCATCTCCCACGCCATCATTTGCTACAACCGTGGCCGTACCAGCGGCCTGGCAGACGGCATCGTGATTACGCCGTCGCACAACCCGCCACAAAGTGGCGGTTACAAGTACAACCCGCCCAATGGCGGCCCGGCCGATACCCACGTTACCAAGTGGATCGAAGCCAAGGCCAACGAACTGCTGGCCAACAAACTGGCCGGGGTTAAACGCATTACCCACGCCCAGGCACTCAAGGCCGACACCACCCATCGCCATGACTACCTCAACAGCTATGTGGCCGACCTGGTCAATGTGATCGATATGGACGCCATCCGCAGCGCCGACCTGCGCCTGGGCGTGGATCCGTTGGGCGGAGCAGGGGTGCGCTACTGGTCGGCGATTGCCGAGCACTACCGTTTGAACCTGGACGTGGTGAACACCGAGGTCGACTCGACTTTCCGCTTCATGAGCGTCGACTGGGACGGCCAGATCCGCATGGACCCGTCCTCCAGCTATGCGATGCAAGGCTTGATCGGCCTCAAGGACCGTTTCGACGTCGCCTTCGCCTGTGACCCGGACCACGACCGCCACGGCATCGTTACGCCCTCGGGTGGCCTGCTGGCACCGAACAACTACCTCGCCGTGTCGATTGATTACCTGTTCCAGAACCGTGCGCAGTGGCGCGCCGATGCTGCGGTGGGCAAGACCGTGGTCAGCAGTGGCTTGATTGATCGGGTTGCAGCGCGTATCGGCCGTCGTCTGTTTGAGGTGCCAGTGGGCTTCAAGTGGTTTGCCGATGGCCTGTTCGAAGGCTCACTGGGCTTTGGCGGCGAAGAAAGCGCCGGCGCGTCGTTCCTGCGCAAGGACGGCACGGTGTGGAGCACCGATAAAGATGGCCTGATCCCGGCCTTGCTGGCCGCCGAAATGACCTCGCGCAAAGGCCAGGACCCAAGCCAGATCTACCGTGGCCTGACTGACGCGCTGGGCGAGCCGTTCGCGATTCGTGTCGACGCCAAGGCGACCCCGGCGCAGAAAGCGTTGCTGGGCAAGCTGTCGCCTGCGCAGGTCACCTCCACGCAACTGGCCGGGGAGAGCATCGAGCAGATCCTCAGCCACGCGCCGGGTAATAACCAGGCAATCGGCGGCTTGAAAGTGATGACCAAAAACGGCTGGTTCGCCGCACGGCCATCGGGCACCGAGGACATCTACAAGATCTACGCTGAAAGCTTTGTGGGTGAAGACCACCTCAAGCAGTTGGTGGAAGAGGCGCAGGTGCTGGTAGACGGCGCCATCAGTTCTAACTGACGCAATGTGGGAGCTGGCTTGCCTGCGACTGCATCAACTCTGTGTACCTGATGTACCGAGTTGTGCGCATCGCAGGCAAGCCAGCTCCCACAGTTGATTGGGTTCAGGCTGAAGGTCAGGCCAGGTCTACCAGGACGATTTCACTGTCTTCAACCGCTGTTACCCGCAACACCTGCTCATCTTCCACCGCCACACCGTCTCGCGCTTGCGCACGCAGGCCATTGACTTCAATCACCCCCGTCGCCGGCACCAGATACGCCCGGCGCCCGCTGTCCAGCCGATACTCGGCGCTTTCCCCAGCCTTCAGGTTAGCCGCCACCAGGCGTGCGTCCGCCCGAATGCGCAAGCTTTCAGTGTCACCGCCCTCGCCGCTGGCCAGGGTCACAAAGCCCTCGCGATTGCCCTTGGGAAACGGCTTGGCACCCCAGGAAGGCGGCAGCCCGGCTTCATTCGGGATGATCCAGATCTGGAAAATCTTGGCGGGCATGGCTTCCAGGTTGTATTCGCTGTGGGCAATCCCGGTGCCGGCACTCATGACCTGTACGTCGCCCGCTTCGGTGCGGCCTTTATTGCCAAGGTTGTCGGCATGGCTGATGGCACCTTCACGCACATAGGTGATGATTTCCATGTCGCGATGCGGGTGCTGCGGGAAGCCCGTGCCGGGCGCAATGATGTCGTCGTTCCACACCCGCAGGTTGCCCCAGTGCATGCGCTTGGGGTCGTGGTACTCGGCAAAGGAAAAGTGATGATGGGCATCGAGCCAGCCATGATGGGCGCCGCCCAGGGTAGTGAAAGGTCGAAGTTCAAGCATGATGGGTCTCCTGTGGATGGTGGCTATCATCCAGCAGTACATGATCGATAAAAAGCGTAAAAAATGCCGGATTCCAATCTGTTTATTCGATTGATTGCTGGCGTTTTGACTTTTACTTCATCGCCTAACTGCATGACAACAAAGCAATTGGCTGGAACTGCGCGCCGATTCCGGCGACCATGGCACCTTCGCCAGAACCAACCTCATCGCTGGAGTCCGCGTGCCGCAACAAACGCCCGATCTGCCCCCCGAACTGCGTCCCCTGGCAGAAATGCCCCTGCTGAAACGGCTCGCCGCCCGTTTGTTTGGCCATGGCCTGACGCGTTTGCGTGCCCAGCATCGGTTTTCCTGGCTGCACGGCCAGGCGGACGGCTTTCGCAGCGGGCACGAAGCCGGCGTGGAATATGGCTATCGCGAAGGCAAGGCCGACGGCCTCGAGGAAGGTCGGCAGGTGTTGCTGATCCGCGACTTTCGCCCCGACGAGCACCGCGCACCGGGGGTGGATGACAGCTTGTTCGACGATTGGCGCTTGCCACTCACGGCCGACGTGAAGAAGCGCATGAAGGCTGACGTAGCACGTCTGCTACCGGCCCACGCCCAGCCCAGTGCCGCGCAATGGAAGATGATCTTCAGTGACACCCCATCGACCTCAGTGATTGCCGGTGCCGGGGCGGGTAAGTCCACCTCGCTGGTGCTGCGCATCCTCTTGCTTAACCACTATCTGGGCTTTGAGCTGAGTTCGATGACCGTGGTGACCTTCACCCGCGAATCGCGCAAAGACTTCATCAATAAGCTCATGGAAATTCTCGGCCTGTGGGGCCAGCCCCTTGGTTTCAAAGAAGCCCAGGCCGTGGTGCGTACCTTTCATTCGCGCATTCTGCCGATGGTGCGCAGCCTGCCGGGCTTCGAGCGGCTGCAAGCGTTTGAAAACCTCAGCAGCGGTTTCGACGATGCCGACAGCAACCCCTTCGACCTGCGTATCAGCGACGCCCAGCGCCAACAGATGAACACTTGTTATCACCGGCTGCATGGCCGCCATGCGCGCTTTCGCGAGCTGATCGCACCACTGGCCCGTCATGGCCTGCAACTCAAGGAACTGGAGCGCGACCACCCCGACGTGCAGAAACGCATCGCCGTCACCGAGGTGGCAGCCAAGCGCGATGAAGAACTTTGTGACGTGATCGAGGACCTGTGGTTTCGCGCCGGCGCCTGGCCGATCAAAGGCATAGAGCCCAGTCGCCAGACTTTCGAAATCAATGGTGCGCTATTCCACTGCCACGGCTACATCCCGGAACTGGATGCCTGGGTAGTACTGGGTTTTGATCCGCGGGAAAACGCTCAGATCAGCCGACCAAATTCAAAGCTTTCAGTGCGCGCTGAGTGGGCGGTAAAGCGCACCTTGTTTCAAGCTTTCTGTCGCAAGCCATTGATATGGATCGATAACTACGAATCATCAAAGCGCCTTTTAAGCAGCCTGGCGGGCGATGCCAGCGCCGGGCCTGGCTTTGATTACAAGGTCAAGGGCGAGCTGGCCTCGGCGCCGCTGTTGGACAGTTTCGTGATGGCGGCCGGGTTTATCGAGAATCTCGGGTTGGATGTGCCAACGGCTGTGGGCCAAATGAGCTTCGCCAAGGACGACCCGGACCGGGGCTACTTTGAAGCCTTGAGCATTTTCTGGAAGGCGCTGGAAGATCATTTGCTCGATCAATCGCCGCCGATCATGACCTATAACCGCATGTTTTCGCTGTTCGGTGAGAACACCCCGGAGAACCTCAAGCTGCTCAGCGATCCACTGCTACGGCCGATGTCGCACCTGATGATCGACGAGTTCCAGGACGTATCGCCGCAGATCGTCTCGTGGATCCGCGCCAGCCTGCGCGAGATTCGCAGCCGTGGCCCGGCGATGCACGTAGGGCGCGGGGCGCAACGCTCGTCGTTGCTGTGCGTGGGTGATGACTGGCAGTCGATCTACGGCTGGCGCGGCAGTTCACCCAAGTACTTCATGGCGTTCAACCAGGAATTCCCGTCACCCAGCACCACCCGCGTGATGCTCAGCGAGAACTACCGCAGCCACCAGCACATCATCGACGCCGCCGAACATGTGGTACGCACGGCCCCGGCGATTCCCGGCAAGAAGGCCAAGGCCAGTGGCGAGCCC
>NZ_VBVZ01000455.1 GCF_005863185.1 Pseudomonas edaphica | reverse complement strand
ATACTTCTAAGTCGCCATCAGTAGTGGCTATATGCTTGCGTTCGTCTAATTATTTGTTTGTAACAAGACTGTTGCACTTGCGCTCCAATAATCCTTCCCAGAGTGGCGTGAAAGACACACTGCGAGAAGGTGGACGTGGGAAATCCCAACGCCAATTACTGACGCAAGGCGCAACACCATCACTGTGGCGAGGGAGCTTGCTCCCGCTGGACTGCGCAGCAGGCCCGTTTTTCAGGGACGCTTCGCGCCCCAGCGGGAGCAAGCTCCCTCGCCACAATGGTTGCCTGTTTTACTTGGGTTGCAGTTGCGGCGCAGAACCCATGCCCTATCATGGCGCCCATCATCCTCTCTGAAAGGACCAGAGGCCTCATGAAAAAAGCGTCATGTATCCTGCTCGCTACCGTTTTATTGGGGCTTAGTGCCTCAGCGCTGGCGGCCGAAGGTTTTATTGGCACCGGCATCAATACAGGGAACGGTTATGAGCCGGACGGCCACGGCGGCCTTAGAGGTACCGGGGGAAACCTGGGCGGTGACTACGCGTTGCAAGAAGATGGATCACTCAGGGGCACCGGTAAAAATATGGGCAAAGGCTATATTCCCGCCGATGACGGTGGCCTCAAGGGCATCGGCTACAACAATGGCCGCGGGTTCAGCCCGGACGGTTCGGGCGGGTACAAGGGCACAGGTTTTAACTCAGGTGAGGATTACCGGTCTGACGGCAAAGGCTATTTCCGTGGCGACGGCAAGGCCTCAGGCGCCAGCTGGCGCTCCGATGGCAACGGCGGGTATGAGGGCACCGGCGAGTACCGCAAGCGTGGGTACAAGTCCGATGGTCGGGGCGGCTATGTAGGCACCGGCAAGAACGAGGGCAGGGGGCTTGAGTCCGATGGTCGCGGTGGTTTTATCGGCACGGGCTTGAATGCGGGGGGCGGCTGGGAGCCAGATGGAGACGGCGGCTACAAAGGCACGGGTAATAATCGCGGGGAACGCTGGAGGATTGATTGAAGCAGCCCTCACCGTGAGTATCCGGTGCTGATTGCAACAATCAGCACCGTTGCGGCAATTACTCTTTAACGTCCATGAACTCTTCAGCCCACGCCACATAGCTTTCCGGCAACGTGTAGGTATGGGTCAGCTCCGTAGCGCTGAGGTTGGACGTGCTGCTGGTCAGCTTGCGCTGGGCGCGCAGGCTGTCGTAAGTGGCCTTGATCGACGCAAAGTAGGCGCCGTGGCCGGCCACCACGATGCGCACGCCCAGGGCCGCCAGACGCTCACTGTCATTGAGCTGTGGGTTGCCGTAGGTCACCAGCATCAATGGCACCGTCAGGTTGGCGGCGATCTGCTCAAGGTGGTCGAAGTCTTTGACGCCAACCATGCAGATGCCGTCGGCACCGGCTTTCTCATAGGCCTTGGTGCGTGCGATCACATCTTCGGTCGGCAGCACACCGGCGTTGGTGCGCGCGATGATCGACAGTTCAGGGTCGACACGCGCTTCAAGCGCCGCCTTCACTTTGCCGATCCCTTCTTCGACGGAAATCAGGTCGGTGGATTTGCGCCCGAACTGCGCCGGCAACAGCGTGTCTTCAATGGTCAGCGCGGCCACACCGGCACGCTCAAGCTCTTCGACGGTGCGCATCACGTTCAAAGCGTTGCCGTAACCGTGGTCGGCGTCGGCAATAAACGGCAGTTGGGCGACGCGGCCGATGCGGGTGGCCTGTTCAACGAACTCACTCAGTGTGATCAACGCAAAATCGGGGGCTGCAAGTACCTGCAACGAGGCGACCGAACCACCGAGGATACCGACTTCAAACCCCAGATCGGCGGCGATGCGCGCGGACATGGGGTCGAAGACGGAGGCGGTTTCAACGCAGATTTGTTTTGCAAGCAGTTCACGGAAGTTGCGGCGCAACGCTGAGTGAGAAATCTTTGGCATGTTCTTTCCTGGCTTTGGTCATCGTCATGTGACGATCAATGTCTATTCGTGGTGGCGCCAAGATTACCACGCAGAGGAACCTGGGATTATGACGTTTGAGCATGAGACAGGCGCCGAACACATGGATCATCGGTTCACGCTCAGGCGCTGGACAGGCCGATTGCACCGTCGCAGGGCAAAACCGCCCCATCCTGCACAACTGCTGTGCCGGCGGAGTGCTTAATCTCTACAAACGCGATGCCTATAGTGGATTCAAACCCGCCCAAGCCTGAGGTGAACCATGAACAGCGAGTTCAAACCCGACCTGACCGATACAGTGCCAAACGAGCAAGTGGACGCCGAGTACTTCGAGTACAGCAAGGCGGCCAACCCGATCAGCGCCAACCTGATTACCCGGATTCCC
The DNA here is from genome assembly GCF_005863185.1 of Pseudomonas edaphica. GTDB lineage: Bacteria > Pseudomonadota > Gammaproteobacteria > Pseudomonadales > Pseudomonadaceae > Aquipseudomonas > Aquipseudomonas edaphica. Next base: position 2,758 of record NZ_VBVZ01000455.1, on the reverse strand, counting down.
TACCACAGCTTCCCGGCCTCGCTCTACGACAGCGGCGCCTCGCGGGTGGTCGCGCTGGACCTCAGCCAAGCGCTGGGCTGTGAAGGCCCGGCGACCGGGCCAGGGTTGTGCGCCAATTTTATCCGGTTGAACGCCGGTGACGCCCTGGACCTGCACCCCAATGCGACCTCACAGGTGTTTTATGTCATCGCAGGCGAAGGCCGCGTGGTGCAGGGCGAACATGAGATCCAATGGTCCAGCGGTTGCTTTATCGCGCTGCCTGGCCTGCAGCCCGCGCGTTTCAGCGCTTCACAGGATGCACGCCTGTACTACGTGCATGATGAACCGCTGTTGCGCTACCTGGGCGTGATGCGCAGCACTGATCGCTTTGTGCCGACGTTGTATCCCGCCGCGCTGGCCAACCAGAAGCTGCGGGAAGCAGCGGATGACCCCCGCGCCCAGGACCGCAGCCGCATCAGCATTTTGCTGGGCAACCGCAATTTCCCCCAGACCCGAACCGTCACGCATGTGCTCTGGGCCATGTACGGCATTCTGCCGGCGGGCTCGATCCAGAAACCGCACCGGCACCAGTCGATTGCGCTGGACTTCATCATCAACTGCCCCGAGGGTTGCTATTCGCTGGTGGGCACGGAGCTGGACGCTGATGGCCAGATCCGTAATCCGGTGCGGGTGGACTGGTCGCCGGGGCTGGCGTTCGTGACACCGCCGGGTTACTGGCATGCGCATTTTAACGAATCCGATACCGAGGCATTCCTGATCCCTATCCAGGACGCCGGGCTGCAAACCTACCTGCGGGCGCTGGATATCCGCTTCAGCTGACAGTACTCGGTCAAAATGTGGGAGCTGGCTTGCCTGCGATTGCGTCAACTCGGTATGCCTGATGTACCGAGGTGCTTGCATCGCAGGCAAGCCAGCTCCCACAGGTTTTGCTTTAGTGCCAGCCGCTCAGGTCGGCCTTATTTCCAATAGGGCGTTTCACCCAGTTGCTCGACGACAAAGTCGATAAAACAGCGCACCTTGGACGACACGATCCGCTTGGGCGGGTAGACAAACCACACCGCAAACGCCTGTTCAGCCCCCAGAATGCTCCAGTGCGGCAACCAGACCTGCAACTCACCCGTCTCAACGCTTTTGCTCACCAGCCAATCAGGCAGCAAGGCAAAGCCCAAGCCTTGGCGTGCAGCGAGCAACTGCGCGTCCAGGTCGTTGATGCGGATACAGTCGCCGTATACCAGCGGCAGGACTTCACCACCGGCCTCGAAGGCAACATCATGCGTGCTCAGGATGGCGGGCAGGCCGGCCAGGTCTGCCGGAGTCGACGGGGCCGCGTGCTGCGCACAAAACCCCGGGCTGGCCACCAGCAGGTACTTTCCCGCGCAGATCTTGCGCGCCTTGAGCGTGGAGTCGGGCAGGGCGCCAATCCGAATGGCCAGGTCAACGCCTGCATGAATCAGGTTGACTTGGGCGTTATCCAGCACCAATTCCAGCTTGATTTGCGGGTAGCGCGCCAGGAACACGTTCAAGACCGGCAGGATATGGTGCCGGGCAAACGCCGGTGGCAAATTGAGCTTGAGTACCCCTCGGGGTTGCTGGTTGAGCGCCGAAGTGGCTGCCTTGGCTTGCTCCAGCTCATCCAGCACACGGCGGGCGTGCAGCAGAAACGTCTGGCCGCCTTCGGTCAGGTGCAGCGTGCGTGTCGAGCGGTTGAACAGGGCGATGCCCAAGTCCTGCTCAAGATCCTTCACATAGCGCGAGACGGTAGACGCCTTGATGCCCAGTCGCTCAGCCGCCCGGGAGAAATTATTGCCTTCGGCGGCCTCGACAAAGGCGGTTAGCGCAGCGAAATAATCCAAGTGCCGCCTCGGTGGTCAGCGTGGGTGAGCGCTCAGGTTACCGGCTGTGGTCAGGCACCGCCACGGGCACGGATCCCGGTTGTTCGGCGTCCTTATGATGGGTTTCACCAATAAACATATACATCGCCGGCACCATAAACAGCGTCAGCAACGTGCCAATCGACAGCCCGCTGAAGATCACCAGGCCCATATCATGCCGCCCCGCAGCGCCAGCGCCCGACGCCCACACCAAGGGCACCACGCCCAACACCATGGCGGCGGTGGTCATCAGGATCGGCCGCAGCCGCACCGCCGCCGCTTCTTCAATCGCCTCACGCTTGCTGTGACCAGCGCGCTGCAATTCGTTGGCAAACTGCACGATCAGGATGCCGTGCTTGGTGATCAGCCCCAGCAACGTCACCAAACCGACCTGGGTGTACACGTTGATCGAGGCGTAGCCCATGGTGATAAAGGCCAGGGCGCCGAACAGGGCAGGCGGCACCGAGAACAGAATCACCACCGGGTCGCGAAAGCTCTCGAACTGGAACGCCAGCGCCAGGTAAACGATCAGGATCGAAAACAACAGCAGCCCGACGAAGCCGCCAGACTCCTGAATGAACTGGCGCGACTCGCCGGAGAAATCCGAGGTGTAGCCCGACGGTGCCACGTTGGTGAGGATGGTATTGAGCTTGGCCAGCAACTCGCCCTGGGCCACGCCGCTGACGCCCGATAGCGTTGCCGAGTTGAGTTGCTGGAAGTGGTTGATCGATTCCGGCTGGGTCGAGGTCTCGATGTGCGCCACCGTGCGCGCCTGGATCATGCTGCCCGATGGCGTGCGGATGTAGTAATCGAGAATCTGGCCCGGGTTGAGGCGGTCGACTTGCAGCACCTGGGGAATGACTTTGTAGGAGCGCCCGGCGGTGGAG
>NZ_VBVZ01000454.1 GCF_005863185.1 Pseudomonas edaphica | reverse complement strand
GAGTCGTCTGCATCGCAGGCAAGCCAGCTCCCACAGCTGATTGCATGCAGCCTTTAGCGAACGAGGCTTTCGAAACGGCTACCGCCACCCAATTCCAGCACCAGCTCATCGCCCACATTCAACGGGCCTACACCGGCTGGAGTGCCGGTGAGGATCACATCACCCGCCTGCAGCGAGAAGCAGCCGGCCATGTGCTGGATCATCGGGACGATCGGGTTGAGCATCTGCGAGCTATTGCCGTCCTGGCGCACTTCGCCGTTGATGGTCAGGCGAATGCCGATGTCGGTCACGTCGGCAAAGGTGCTGCTGACCACAAAGGGGGCAATCACGGCGGCGCCGTCAAAAGACTTGGCGATTTCCCACGGCAAGCCCTTGGCTTTCAGCTCGGCTTGCTTATCGCGCAGGGTCAAATCCAGGGCCGGAGCGAAGCCGGAGATGGCATCCAGCACTTCTTCACGGCTGGGCTTGGTCGACAACGGTTTGCCGATCAACACCGCGATTTCCGCTTCGTAGTGCACCGAACCGCGCTCGGTCGGAATGGCGAAACCGCCTTCCAGCGCGACCACGCAACTGCCCGGCTTGATGAACAGCAACGGCTCGGTCGGCACCGGGTTGTCCAGTTCCTTGGCGTGTTCGGCGTAGTTACGCCCGATGCACACCACTTTGCCCAAGGGAAAGTGGATGTTGGTGCCGTCGACATACTTGTGCTGGTAGCTCATGAAACGACTCCTTCAGGGCGGTTAAACAGCGAAGATCTTGCCAGGGTTCATGATCCCGTTCGGGTCGAACACCGCTTTCACTGCTTTCATGTATTCGATTTCAACCGGGGAACGGCTGTAGGTCAGGTAATCGCGCTTGGTCATGCCCACGCCGTGTTCGGCAGAGATTGAGCCGTTGTACTTCTGGACGGTCTCGAACACCCACTTGTTCACGGTGGCGCACTTGGCGAAGAACTCATCCTTGCTCAGGTTTTCTGGCTTGAGGATGTTCAGGTGCAGGTTGCCGTCGCCGATGTGGCCGAACCAGACGATTTCGAAGTCCGGGTAGTGTTCGCCGACGATCGCATCAATTTCCTTCAAGAACGCTGGCACTTTGGAGACAGTTACCGAAATGTCGTTCTTGTACGGCGTCCAGTGGGAAATGGTCTCGGAGATGTACTCGCGCAGTTTCCACAGGTTGTGCAGTTGGGTTTCGCTCTGGCTCATCACGCCGTCCAGCACCCAGCCCTGCTCTACGCAGTGCTCGAAGGTTTCAAGGGCGTGGTTGGCAACTTCTTCGGTGGTGGCTTCGAATTCCAGCAGCGCGTAGAACGGGCACTCGGTTTCAAAGGGAGCCGGCACGTCGCCACGGCCCATGACCTTGGCCAGGGCTTTGTCGGAGAAAAATTCGAAGGCGGTCAGGTCCAGCTTGCTCTGGAACGCGTGCAATACCGGCATGATCGAATCGAAATCGGTGGTACCGAGCACCATCGCGGTGAGATTTTTCGGCGCACGGTCCAGGCGCATGGTGGCTTCGACCACAAAGCCCAACGTCCCTTCGGCACCGATAAACAGCTGGCGCATGTCGTAGCCGGTGGCGTTCTTGATCAGGTCGCGGTTCAGTTCCAGCACGTCACCCTTGCCGGTGACGACTTTCATGCCGGCCACCCAGTTGCGGGTCATGCCGTAGCGAATCACCTTGATCCCGCCGGCATTTGTGCCGATGTTGCCGCCGATCTGGCTCGAACCCGACGAAGCGAAGTCCACCGGGTAGTACAGGCCTTTTTCTTCGGCGACGTTCTGCAATTGCTTGGTGACCACGCCCGGCTGGCACACGGCGGTGCGGTCGGTGAGGTTCACATCGAGAATCTGGTTCATATAGTCAAACGAGACGACCACTTCGCCATTGGCCGCCACCGCAGCGGCCGACAAACCGGTACGACCACCCGATGGCACCAGCGCCACCTTGTGTTCATTGGCCCAACGGACGATGGCTTGGACCTGCTCGATGGTCTTGGGAAAGACGATAGCGGTAGGCGCGGGGGCGAAGTGCTTGGTCCAATCCTTGCCGTAAGCCTCCAGGGAGTCTGCATCGGTCAGCACTTTGCCAGGCTCAACCAGGGTCTTCAGCTCATCAATCAGGGCAGGATGGGTCATCGACGGAACTCTCGAACAATTCATGGTCATCCTGAGAACGCTTCACGTCGCAGGAATGGGTGTTTAGCGGGGCACGTATGCTAGCATACCGCCCCCGCAGGACAGAGCCCAAGGGCGTTCTGCGGTGACGGCTTTCCTGCCGTCCGGGTCAGCTCTGTGCCCTGATTTGCCAATACGTTTCTGTTTGACGAGCGGCTGTTGTTGTCAGGCAAGGCGCCGCGACGAGTCATAGCTTGCTATGGGGAGGAGCGGCAACGCAGCATGGCGGCAACAGACGCCGTCAAACAGGAACAGTATTGGTGAATCAGGGCACATCCTGCTGCTCGATTCCCTGCCATTTTTCTCCGGGATACAGGTTTACGCAGATGAGCAAGACTTCTCTCGATAAGAGCAAGATCAAGTTCCTTCTTCTGGAAGGCGTCCACCCATCGGCTGTCGACGTACTGAAAGCCGCTGGGTACTCCAGCATTGAGTACATCACCAGTTCTCTGCCGGAAGCCCAGTTAAAGGAAAAGATCGCCGACGCGCACTTTATCGGCATTCGCTCCCGCACTCAGCTGACCGAAGAGATCTTCGACCACGCCAAGAAACTCGTGGCTGTCGGCTGTTTCTGCATCGGCACCAACCAGGTCGACCTAAACGCTGCGCGCGAGCGCGGTATCGCGGTGTTTAACGCACCGTACTCCAACACCCGTTCCGTTGCTGAGCTGGTGCTGGCCGAGGCGATCCTGCTGCTGCGCGGCATTCCTGAGAAAAACGCTTCCTGCCACCGTGGCGGCTGGATCAAAAGCGCGGCCAACTCCTTCGAAATCCGTGGCAAAAAGCTGGGTATCGTCGGTTACGGCTCGATCGGCACGCAGTTGTCGGTGCTGGCTGAAGGCTTGGGGATGCAGGTGTTCTTCTACGACACCCTGACCAAGCTGCCATTGGGCAACGCCACCCAAGTGGCGAGCCTGACCGAGCTGCTGGGCATGTCCGACATCGTCACCCTGCACGTACCGGAAACCGCTGAAACCCAGTGGATGATCGGCGAGAAGGAAATCCGCGCCATCAAGAAGGGCGGCATCCTGATCAACGCGGCACGCGGCACCGTGGTTAAGCTGGACGCCCTGGCCGACGCGATCAAGGACAAGCACCTGATCGGCGCCGCTATCGACGTGTTCCCGGTAGAGCCACGCTCTAACGACGACATCTTCGAAAGCCCGCTGCGTGGCCTGGACAACGTGATCCTGACTCCGCACATCGGCGGCTCCACCGCTGAAGCTCAGGCCAACATCGGCCTGGAAGTGTCGGAAAAGCTGGTCAAGTACAGCGACAACGGTACCTCGGTGTCTTCGGTCAACTTCCCCGAAGTGGCGCTGCCGGCTCACCCTGGCAAGCACCGTCTGCTGCACATCCACCAGAACATCCCTGGCGTGATGATGGAGATCAACAAGGTCTTCGCAGAAAACGGCATCAACATCTCCGGTCAGTTCCTGCAGACCAACGAGAAGGTTGGTTACGTGGTGATCGACGTCGACGCCGAGTACTCGGACCTGGCGCAAGAGAAGCTGCAGCACATCAACGGCACCATTCGTAGCCGCGTGTTGTTCTAACGCTTTGAACGCTGCATAAAAAAGGGAGCCTTCGGGGCTCCCTTTTTTGTCTGAACAAATCTTACTTGACGTTAACCGTGATGACTTTCGAGGCTACAGTCGGGTTGAACTGCATGTGCAGTTTGTCGCCAGCGACCAGTTGCAAGGTGTGCTTGCCTGGGGTGAGGGTCAACTCGGTCTCGGTCTGGGCCTTGCCGTAGTGGATCACGGTGTCGGTGGCCGGGATCGGCACACTGGCGTCCGGCAGTTCTTTCTGGTCGATCAGCAGGTGGTGGTGGCCGGTGCCTGGGTCCTGGCTGGTCGCTGGCGCCAGTTTCAGGCCTTCCATACCGAACTTCACAGTGAAGGTTTTATCGACGGTGGCGCCGTCTTTTGGCGACACGATAAAGACTTTGGCGCCTTCCGGTGGTGCGCTGCGCGGGATACCGTCAGCGGCTGTGGCCAACATCGAAGCACCCAGCAAGAGGCTGGCCAGGGTTGCACGGGACAAAAGGGCTTTCATTCGCTTCTCCAGTTTTACGGTGAAATCTGTAGGGTTATGACAACTTCGCGACAAATTGCTGTCCAAGGCACTCAACACCATAGCAAGCGATGCTCAATGGCGCCTCGCACGCACAAATTCTTTAGGAGCGACCATGCGCTTTGTGCCTGGCCTTGTACTTTTACTGCCCCTGTTGAGCCCACTGGCTCACGCCGAACTGATCGATGACGTGTTTGATCGCGGCGAACTGCGCATCGCCCTGGAGGCCAACACCCCGCCGTACAACTTCAAGGACGGTGACAAGCTAACCGGTTTTGAAGTGGAGCTGGGTGAACAATTAGCCAAGGAAATGGAGGTTCGCCCCTCGTTCATCACTGTCGATGACGCCGACCTGTTGCCGGGTGTGGAAAGCGGCAAGTTCGACGTGGCCATCAACCATATCGCTATGACTGCCGCGCTGCAGGATCGGTTCGATTTCAGTGAGGCCTATAAGCAAACACCTGAGCTGGCCATTCCATTCCAAAAGGGCAACCCGGCCTTCAAAAGCAGCCTGGACAATGCATTACAGCGGGTGAAGGCCGATGGTCGCTTGAAGGCGCTGACGCAGAAGTGGTTTGCACCTGAGTGAAACACAGTCGATGTGGGAGCTGGCTTGTGTGGGAGCTGGCTTGAACCTCAAAGTTGTGCCAGGGCAATTGCCGCCTCAGGCAACTCCAGCTCACTGAACACCCGCACGCCATGGCGCTTGAGCAGCGCCGCCGTCACGCCTTCGCCGCTGACCTTCACGCCGCTGAAGGTGCCGTCATAGGTCAGCAGATTGCCGCAGGACGGGCTATTGGCCTTGAGAATCGCGATGCGGATGTTATGCCGCTGCGCCAACGCC